>JBGTCC010000767.1:0-4441 GCA_041749055.1 Thermodesulfobacteriota bacterium
TCCACAATCAAATTTACACAACTTTCTTCAACGACGCCGTTGGCGGCCACACGCTGACCTGGTGGGGCCAGGACAACTGCATGTGGTCCAATGATTTTCCCCACGGCAATTCAACCTGGCCAAAGTCGCGCGAGGTCATCGCCCGCGATCTAGGCACTCTGCCCGCAGAGGTACGCGCTAAACTAGTCCGCGAAAACGTTGCGAAGTTGTATAACATTCCGGTGCCGACGCCGGTGCAGTAATCAGTCCGTACCAGCGGCGCGAAAGTAACGCGCCGCTGGCTCGTGTAGTAATTTAAAGTTTTGGTCTGCGGCGGCCTCGCGCAGACACTTGACTCATGTGGTGCTGATGACCCGCCCGCAGCACTTAGAGTTTGGCTTCATTCGGCAACTGTGGAACCTGCTCCTCCGCTCTGCCGCGGAGATTCTTTGCATGAAAAGGAGCAGATAGTTCGCGGTAGAGCCGCAGCATCGCCCACAGAAACAATAACGGCAGGATGACGGTTTGAACAATGAAGACCGCGGCTAACCGCACAATATGCTCAACCCAACCGTCAGCCTTTGACTTCAGTGTCTCGATCTTCTTGCCAATATCCGTACTCTGAGCCCACCAGCGTTTAACCCTTTCCGCAAGACTTTCGCCCGCCTGAACTTCAACATCGGGAACTTCAGCACTCTTGATTTGGGCCTGAGAAGCCTCGTATTTGCTCGCCAGCAGAAGCCGGTAAATCACCTCGCTTCCGAGCGCGGCGGTCGGCACAGCGAGCCGGAGACACAGAAGTCCGAGCGCAAGTTTGGGGAGCCATCCGGGTGGAGTCCAATTTTTTACACGAAACACGCCCCAGGCGAGAATCAGAACGGTCAGAAGCACGGAAACCGGTACTGCACCAGACACGTCAATCAGAAGACGCTGGGTGGCAAATGACAAGGTAGCCGCCAGCATGAGCGCGGAAAACTGCTCTACGAGGTCATCTAATGGGTCGAGTACATTGCCAAGTTGGAGCGACGCGCCCGCGCCGATTTGAAAATTGACCGAGGCGCTCTGAATAACACTGATGGCCGCGTTCATTGCCCTGGCGGCGGCAAACGTTGCAAAGGCCCTTTTTAAACCAGTTTCGGTGTACTGCTCGGCGACCAAATCCAGGGGACGAAACCAGACCAAAGCCAACAACAGGAGGAGCATAAGTGCCCCCAGCATCATCCGACGCCCAATGTGCATGATCAGTCCTTTAGTCCATGGAAGTACACGCGTTATTCGCATGTGCTGAAACTTAACGCCCAATCTCAGCGACCGGCCCCGGTCACATTTACTGAAGCGTCCGCCTGCTCAGCGGGGCGGCGACATGTAGTTCGACGATTTCCCCCAGGGCAACTCAACCTGGAATCATGTTCCGCCGCGGCCTTCGGAAACTAATCCTATGTGGCGCAAAGCCTCGGGCGGTTGAAACTGCAACCGCGGCAGCTGGGACAACCGTTCCAGCCCAATTGAGAAGACGCAGTTAACGCCAAGGCACGACATGATTTCTCCTATGTCCTGAACTTGGTTATCGACAGCGTAATGTGCAGCCTATTAAGTATACTGCCGGCTTCTCCGGCGGGTTATCAAGGAGTCAGCCAGCAGTATAGCTCAAAGAGCTGACAGAGGGCTGATAGGGTCTAGATTCGAGGTACCGCAGAATTCAAATGTGCTCACCTGTCATATCCTTAAATAATGAAAAATGCCCCCGCCATCCACAACAATCGCCTGCCCGGTCATGAAGTCGCTATCGGGCGAGCACGAAAATAAGTGGGCCCATCAAATCATCCGGCGTCTGCAAGTAGGGGCGATTCATGAATCGCCCCTACAACGTCAGCGCCAGGCGCGCAGTCTGCCCTTCATGTTCGACTAGACCCGGCGCGATGGCGTTGGCGCAGATGCCGATCGGCGCGGTTTCGATGCAACATGGTGCAGAAAGTTTGGCGTGCCTCAGTAAGCTGTCGACGACGAGATGTTGATGATCTTGCCGCTCTTCTGTTCTTTCATCTGCGGCAACATCACTTTAGCCCAGTCCATCAATTACAGAAGTCTTCCGCCGTCAATTCAATGGGTTTGCCATGCGGTGTTCTGTGCATAGCACGCTCCCAGGCCTGGTAATGCTGCTCAAGGGCTCGCGCCGATGCCGCGCCTTTTGCCGCGACCATGCGTTCGAGGGTGGCGAGCCAATGGTGGTAGTAGGTTTCGCCGGTGTCGGGGTCACCGGCGGCCTGGGCCTTTTTGATCTCCTCGCCAAGCATCGCGGACCACTCGCTCCAGACGAACAGACCTTTTTCGTGCAGCGCTAGCGCCATGGCGAACGCATGGGCTTCCCAGGGGGCGCGGAAGACTGGGCCGTTTTCGTCGCGCGGAATGCCGGGAACGGATTCAGCGGCGCGTCGGGCGGATTCGGATTCAAGCGATACTTCAGACATGTTCAAGATATGGTTCAAAGGCTTCGATGGAGACTTTCAACTTTGGTTCGGCTTCGGAACCCCATAGTTCTTGGGCTTCGAAGCGCACGGTGTAGAGCCACTGCGGATCGTCGCCTCGACCGGCTGCTACCGAATCGGGAAAAGCGTGGGTGCCGTGCAAACGCTCGACAATGCCGACGTGGCCGCGGGCGTAACGCGGCAGGCGCGTATGCGTCGAGGGGTGAATATTTTTAGTGCGCACGCGATCGCCGATCTTGAACTTGGCCGGACCTTGAGCCGGCCGGTAAAACGAGCCGCGCTTGGTGACTTTATCGATGTCGTCTAGCGAGAATGGTCCGCGAGGCAAATTTTTAGCCGGGCGCAGAGCGCGGCCGGCTTCGACTTCATCGGCGTCGATCAGGCCGCGCTCGATCAGCAGATTTTGATTGCGGACAAACCATTTCTCATAGTAGGGCCGGCTCAAATAAAATGCCGGTGACATCAACTCAATGGCATGCCTGCTGGTATCGATGGTCCAGGCGCGAAAGACACCGATCGCGCGGCTCATCGCCAGGACGCGGCCCTCCCAGCGATGATGAAAAACCGGCTCGTTGGGCTCGGGCTCGACCTTGCCGAATCCGTCCATGCCGCCCATATCGTGGACGCCGTCCATCACGCCACCTCGCTTGGGTTCTTCGGCAGGCCGGTGCCGATCATAGAATCCCGCGTAATCAATGTCGCAAGCTGCGCTTCGCTCCATTCTTCGGTTCCGGCCGGACGCACCGGTACGACCAAGTACCGGGTCTCGGCCGTAGAATCCCAAACCCGTACCTCTGTCTCCGCCGGCAAGGTTACACCGAAATCCGCCAGCACCGCGCGCGGTTCTTTCACGACGCGCGAGCGGTAGGCGAAGGACTTGTACCATGCCGGCGGCAAACCGAGCACATCGGTCGGGTAACAGGAACACAGCGTGCAGACGATCATATTGTGCAGCTGCAGCGTGTTCTCGACGGCGATCAAGTGCTCGCCCACCCGACCGACTTGTTGCGCAATCGTCGCCACTGCCTTGCTCGCGTCATCGAGAAGAGCCTGGCGAAACCCAGGATCGCTCCACGCCCTGGCGATCACCTGGGCGCCGATATGCGGGCCGATTTTAGTTTCATAAAGCTCGACGATACGGTCGAGCGCGGCGGTTTCGATATACCCCTTCTCGACCAAAATCGTTTCCAGCGCGCGCACCCGCAGCTCCATCTCGGAAAGATTGGAGCCCTCGTCGTGATCGTGATCATGTTCAGCCATGGGCGAAATATAGCCAACGAAACCGGCGGTGTCTACTCAATAACTAAAGCACGAATCGGAACCCCCTAAGCAAGTGATATTTCCCCGCGCTTTTGGAATTTAGATCGGTGATAAAATACTCCCCCATCCACCACGATCGCCCGGTCATGGAGTCGCTGTCGGCGGAGCATAGAAAAACCACATGCCCACGAGATCGTCCGGTGTCTGCAAGTAGGGGCGTTTGTCCTTCATGTTCGTGCAAACCCGGCGCGATGGCGTTGACGCAAAAGCCGAACTCGCCAACTTCTCGAGCCAGCGAAGGAGTCATGCAGATCAGCACCGCTTGGGACGCGACCTACTGGAGAAAGTCAGTTCTATTATCGCATCGCCATCGTTCCCTGTGGAAAGCTCATCCATGGCCCGACCTTCACACATCGAAAATCCCGACGCGCTCTTCAGCGTGACATCCCCCGGCAACCGGCAAGAAGTGATTTTTGATGACTATCAGGATCGCCAAACGGTTTTGAAAGTAAATTATTTCGCGCCTAAATGATTGGTTCTTGCCGAAAACTATCCAAGCGTTGTATGATTAAGACATTCGAACCTCCACGACTAAAACTTGTGCGTTAAATATGACCGATAAACAATTGATCTCTCGGGTGCGAGTCGATCCCAGGATCTGCTCGGGCCGTCCTTACATTCACGGCACTAGAATCCATATCGCGATCATTCTCGAC
>JBGTCC010000768.1:0-4288 GCA_041749055.1 Thermodesulfobacteriota bacterium
TCGGCGACGTGATCGGAAAAGTTTTTGCCGGCGGAGACCAGTGCGCCGGGCCGGGGCACCGGCGCCATCAGGCGAACGCGCTGTCGTTCGCTGACATTGTCACCGCTGCTGTCGGCGGCGGCGTGGTTGATGGCCACGCGGGCGGCGTCTAAGGCCTTGGCGCCATGCTTCAAGAATTCGACCATGTCACTGCCGAGGGTGGCGGTGGCCAAGCGCACTGCGGCGGCGGGTTTCTCCACCTTGCGCAGATGGGACGCATAAGCATGGATTAGATCGACGACATTGCCGGACTGGTCGAGGGCGCCGATCCTTTCCTGCTCGTCGTGGAAAAAAGTAACCAGCTTCATCGGCGTATACCTCCGGCGGCAACAACTTGGTGTGACAGTTCGCCGATGGCCGGCGACCAGCAGCGGATCGTCGAACCGATTTTTAATGGCACGGGATTCTGCAAGCAGTCGCCTTGGAGCGCCATGCTGGCGCCGATGGCGATCCAATCGCCCGGCTTGACGCCCAGTATCGACCAGCGGGCTATGATTTGCTCGACGCTGAATACGCAGTCGCGCAGGGCAAATTTTTGTTGGATGCTGCCGTCCAAGGATAGCTCTACCTCCAAAGCCAACAAGTCTGTCTTGTCCTTGCCAACCAACAGCGCTGGGGCCACACAGGTGCTCGACGGAAAGTTTTTACCGAGCAAGTTGTTGTTGGTGAGACCCTCGCGCTTGTTGATGTCGCGAGCGGTGATGTCGACGATCAACATAGCGCCGGCGACATGCTCCCAAGCATTTTCCGGAGCGATGCGCTTGCCGGCTTTGCCGATGACGATGGCCAGGCAGCCATCGGCGTCGAGCTCTTCGGAGAATTTAGGCCAGATGACCGGCGCACCCGTGGTGACAAAAGTCTGCGGCAGTTTGTAATAACCCGTGGGGATTTCCGCCGGCGGCAGCGCTTCGGTGCGCGCGCGGTCGGAAAAACCGATAACGAAACTCTTTTCAGGATTCTGTAACGGCGGCAGGACCCTTACGTCGGCGCTATCGTAAGCGAGCTTCTCGCCGCCGGGGCCGCGCAGCTCGCGTAGTCCGGCTTTGCTGGTGAAGGAAATGACCTGACCCAGCAGCTGGCGCGACGGTTCGCCCCATTCGAGAAAGCCGGCGATGGTTTGGGGGAAGTAATAGCTGGCCAGCTCGTAAGCGTTAGCTTGATCGCCTTTAGCCTGCATCAAATAGGCGGCGCAGGCGATCTGCAAGTCGACCAGTTGGCCTTCCAGTTCGCAGAATATTCTAGTTTGATTCGGCAGCGCACTTTCCAATAGACCGAGATAAAGTTTCATCAATCGAGTCCCTGCGAATGTCCCGAGAAAGTAGCCTTCCGTTTATCACGGACGCGGCAAATTTCAAAAGCGACTAATTCAGGATTTCTTCTGTTGCAAATCTTTCAGCACTTCTTTGGCGGCGTAATATCCCGGCAAGCCGGTGATGCCGCCGCCGGGGTGGGTGCCGGCGCCGCAGAGATAGAGGTTGTCAATGGGTGTGCGGTAGCGCGCCCAGCCGGGGACCGGACGCATGAAGAAGATTTGGTCCATCGCCATCTCGGCGTGATACGGATGGCCGCCTGTGAGGCCGTAGGTTTGTTCCAGATCCAGCGGCGTCAAGACCTGGCGTTGTAAAATGGAGTTCTTAAAACCTGGCGCGTACTCGTCGATGAGATTTACCACACGATCGCCCAAGCCGTCGCGTTGGTCGTGCCAATTGGATTCGCGCAGGTTGTAGGGCGCAGACTGCATCCACACCGACATGACATGCTTGCCCGCGGGGGCCAGCGATGGATCGCCGATGGACGGCATGGTGATTTCCAAGAACGGTTGTTTGGAGTAGCGGCCATACTTGGCGTCATCGGCGGCGCGTTCAAGGTAGTCCAGGGTTGGGCCGATGTGGATGATGCCGCCGAGCTGCGCTTGGGATTCCTGCCGGTGGAATTTTGGCAGAGCATCCAGTGCCAAATTGATTTTCGCCACCGTGCCGCGGCAGCGAATGTTTTGCACTTGCAGTAAGAAGTGCGGGTCCAAGTAGGTGGTATCAACCAGCCCAAGAAAAGTTCGCTTCACGTCGGCGCTGGAGATCACGGCTGTGGCGGCGATTTCTTGGCCATTCGCCAGTACCACCGCGCTTGCGACACTCTGTTTGGTTAGCACTTTCACGACTTCGGAATTGGTGCGAACCTCCGCGCCGCGTTCCTGGGCTGCGCGAGCGAGAACTGCTGCGAGATTACCGATGCCGCCGCGCACGAAGCCGGCGCTGCGCAGAGCGCCGTTGGATGCGCCGATCTGGTGGTGCAGCAAATTAAGCGCCGTGCCTTGCTGGCGCGGTCCGACGAAGGAGCCGAGCATCGAGCTTGCCGCCAGACTCGCCTTAAATAGCTCATTATCGAACCATTCGTGTAAAAGATCGGCCATGCTCATTGGCAAAATGCGCAGGAACTCGTAGCCTTCCTTGTCGCCGAGACCGTGAAATTTTAAGCCGATTTTCAACAGCTCCAGCGAGTCGAAATCCCCAGAGGTTGCCTTGTCAGGCAGCGTCAGGCCGTAAAGGGCGCGCAGGAAAGCTGCGATAGTCTTGAGTCTGGCACAAAACGACGCGTACTTGCTGCCATCGCTTTGTGAATGGCGGCCAATCTCTTCGGCCGCTTTACTTGGATCTCGCGAAATCGTCAATGGCTCGCCGCTCAGGCTTGGCGAGAACAGCAAGGGATCAAGGGGCAGGATCTCCAAGCCGAGCTTTTGGAGTTCGAGATCGGCGCTGACTTCGCTGGCAAAACCGCTGGCGAGATGGGCGCAAGTGGCGAATTTGAAGCCGGGGAAAATTTCTTCGGTCACCGCGATCCCGCCGATCAGCGCGCGCCGTTCCAATACGAGAACTTTTCTGCCCGCTTTGGCGAGATAGGCGGCGGTGACCAGGCCGTTGTGGCCGGCGCCGATGATGATCGCGTCGTAGTTGCTCATGATTAGGTTATTCCAAAATGTTTTTCACCATGTCAAAGTTTCGAAACCCTGTCGAGGGAGACGCCTACGGATGGAAACGGTCCAGTAAATTGGCCGGAACCAGCGGGCAAGTGTTTTCCGGCGTGCTCAATAGCCGGCGGCGCATCCGCGCGATGCCGTCATAGCCGAAGTCGAGGAGCGACGGCGGTAACAGCTTCAAGGCAATTCCAACCGCGTGCCAAGGGCCGCCGATGCGCATGAGAACGTAGCGTACGGCCGCCGACTTTACCAGCAGTAGTCGATCATGGGTTCGCACCACGACACTATCCGGCAAGCGCTGCCGTTGCGCTTGAGGTATCGCCGTGGCGCAATACTCTCCCTGAAGCGGTGCATAGTCGAATCTGCTGCCGCTGGGATCTCGGGCGATCAGAAAGCGCACCAAGCCATGACAAAGGCCGCAATGGCCGTCGTAAAAAACCGTGATCGGAGATTCGGTCATCGCTGTGCCGGTAGGCGCGAAGTAGATTGGGTCTGGCTACAGCCGCCAGCTTTTTAAAATCTCCAGCGCCGCCAATCGTCCCGACGCCGCCATCACGCCGCCGCCGGGGTGGGTGCAGGCGCCGCACATGTAGAGGTTCTTGATCGGTGTGCGGTACTTGGCCCAACCGGGCACCGGGCGCAGGAAAAAAAGCTGATCCAACGTCAGCTCGCCTTGAAAAATATTGCCTTCGGTGAGGCCAAATTCTTGTTCCAGATCCCAAGGCGTCACCACCTGGCGATGCAGGATGATATTTTTTATGTTCGGCGCGTATTCGCTCAAGGTATCGATGACCGTGTCGCCCAGGGCTTCGCGTTTCTCTGGCCAGGTGCCGCTGGCCAGATGATAGGGCGCATACTGCACGAAGATCGACATGACATGTTTCCCCGGCGGCGCCATGGACGGGTCGAGCATGGACGGCAGGATGATGTCCATGTAGGGGCGGCGCGAGAAGTCGCCGTATTTGGCATCATCGTAGGCGCGCTCGATGTAGTCCAGGCTCGGGCTGATCGAGATTGCGCCGTTAAGATGCGGGCCATTGCCGGGCATGCTGGTGAAGTTCGGCAGGGCGTCGAGGGAAAGATTGACCTTTGCCGATGAGCCGCGGATTTTGAAATCGCGCACCTGCTTCAAGAACGGCGCGTCCAAATGTTGGCTGTCGACCATTTTCAAAAAGGTCCGTTTGGGATCGACGCTGGAGACCACGACTTTCGCTTGGATCTCTTCGCCGGTGGATAGGACCACGCCCGTGGCGCGGCCATTCTTGATCGTCACTT
>JBGTCC010000769.1:0-7963 GCA_041749055.1 Thermodesulfobacteriota bacterium
CGGCGCGAAGCCGGCGAGCATCTGTTTCATCGGCTGCTGCATGCCGACTTAATGGCAGGGCTTTCGGACCGGAAGGAACGGGTTGATCTGTCGTAGGCTGGGTTGAGCCCCGCGATACCCAGCGTTCTTGTAACGGCACACCCAAAGGGGTTGGGTTAGTCGCTGCGCTCCGTAATCCAACCTACATTCTTCAACGTCGCCACTTTTGCGATCTCGCAAGAATCAGCGTAGAATTCTCGTCAACGCTCGCAGAAGGAATTTTCGATGCCACCCAAGATCTACATCGACGGCCAAGCCGGAACCACGGCGCTGCGCATCCGTGAATGGCTCACCGGACGCGACGATCTCGAAGTCGTTACCTTGCCGGAAGTTCTGCGCAAAGATCCGGCGGCACGAAAAAAAGCTCTGCAAGACGCCAGCATCGTGCTGCTTTGCTTGCCCGACGACGCGGCGAAGGACGCGGCGGCGTGGCTCGCCGACTCGCCGGTGCGCATACTCGACGCCAGCACGGCACACCGTGTAGCCGATGGTTGGGTTTACGGCTTGCCGGAATTGATTGCCGGGCAGCGGGAGCAGATTGCCAAGGCGAAGCGGGTGGCAAATCCAGGCTGCTATGCGTCCGCGGTCATCTTGCTCACGCGGCCGCTCGTCGATGCGAAATTAATCGCGCATAACACACCACTGGCAATCCACGCGCTGTCGGGCTACTCCGGCGGCGGCCGTTCGTTGATCGAGCGCTGGGAAGATCCGAAAAAGAAGTTAATTCATTTGCCGCACGAGGCGCCCTATAGCATCGGAAAACTGCACAAGCATATCCCGGAAATCATGCGCCACGGCACTTTGAATACAGAACCGCAGTTTCTCCCTAAC
Organism: Thermodesulfobacteriota bacterium; assembly: GCA_041749055.1. GTDB lineage: Bacteria > Desulfobacterota > Binatia > UBA9968 > UBA9968 > DP-20. The sequence goes on from JBGTCC010000769.1 coordinate 871, forward strand.
GTCGGGCCGTTTCGCTGCGGCATGCGTGTCGAGATCATGATTCCGGCGAATTCTCTGCCGCAAGCCGGATCGGCCAAAGCGATGTGGGAAGCATTGGCCGCGCGTTACGACCAAGAAGCTTTCATTGAGGTCGAACCGCTGACCGACGCCAGCGAGACCGACGAAACGAGCTTCGATCCGCAGGAGCTCAACGACACCAATCGGATTTCGCTGCGCATCCTGCCGCATCAGTCAGGCCACGTCATCCTGCTGGCGCGCCTGGACAACCTCGGCAAGGGCGCCGCCGGCGTGGCAATTCAGAATTTGAATCTCATGCTTGGCGTATCGGAAGACAAGGGTTTGCCGCGCTAGGTCAGCGTCTCTCCGGCGAGGGCGATTTCCTCCGGCACATCCTGCCGGCGCTCAACGTACGGCAGAATCCAATAACTCAATACGCCTAGCGTCAGCGAGCCGATACCGCTTAAAAGATAGAGCAAATTCACACCGCTGTAATCGACCAGCCAGCCGGCGGTCAAGTTCGATAGAATACCTGCCAAGCCGCTTGCGACCATGGAAAGAATCCCTTGCGCCGTCGAGCGTAACTTTTCCGGGGCGACCACGTCGAGATAAAGCGGGCTGCCCAAATTAAGCCCGACAACCATCACGCCGTGCAAAGCCTGCACGGCAAAGAGCAAAGTCGTGTCAACGATCAGCGCCGACAGTATCCAGCGCAAACCGCCGATCGTCACACCGGCAATCAACAGTCCGCGCGCCCCCAGCCGCTTCAAACCGCTGCCGGTAGACAAGACCAGCGGAATTTCGACGATCAGCATGAGAATCCACATATTGCGAATCGTGCTTAAATCGCCGCCGCGGGCGCGAATGAAAATCGGCAACAGCCACATCGGCCCGTGCATGAGAAAATGCGCGAGCAAGGAAAAGCCAAGGAATCTTACGAACGCGCGATTGTGCAGCAGCTCGCGCCAATCGCCGCGCGCGGCGCGCCATCCGACCGCGCCTTTTTTCGGCAACAAGAATGCGATAAATGCAGAGACCAAAACCAGCGACGCGGTCAGCGGAAACATCAAACCCAAAGCGGGTTGAGCGACGTTTGCGCCCGCGGCGGCTTGATTGGTTTGCGGAATCGATGCCAGCAGCCACGGCAAAATTAGCACCAGGATAAAGTAACCGACGGTGCCCCAGGCGCGTACCCGGCCAAAAGCGTGGCGGCCGGCATCGCGCAGAATCGCCAAGCTCACCGAAGTCATGAGCGGAAACACCGCCGTGCCGACCACAGCGAGCGCCGACATGGCAATCACGATCGACCAAAATCCCTGCGCGTAGCCCAGTCCAAGATAACCAAGCGCAGTGCCCAAGGTGAGAAACGCCAACACCCGCGTGCGCGCTCCGGTGCGGTCAGCCACCTGCCCCCATAGCGGCTGGGCGATCATGCCGATCAACGGCGAGATCGCCAGCACCATGCCGACTTGAGTGCCGGTCAAACCGGCGTTCTCACGCAAATAGAGCGTGAAGTACGGATAGAAGATCCCGAGCGAACCGAAATAGGTGAACCAGAAAAGCGTTAACGGGATCGAATGCCACATTCGCCGATGATAGCATTCATAAACGCCGTCTACGACGGCGGTTCCAACGGTTCCAGATGTTTCAACCGTTCCAATCGTAGAACTCCGAATAACGTTTGGAACGCGAGCGAAGCGAGCAAAAGCAACTGCGAAGGATCGCGAATCGTCCACACCGTCGGCCACTCGACGCGAACGATTGATGACCTTATAGAGCTGCTCAACGCTCATCGCTTTGAATTGGTCATCGACGTGCGCCGCTGGCCCATGTCGCGGCGTTACCCACACTTCAATCGTGAAACACTAGCTCAGTCGCTCCAGGACATCAGCATCGGTTATATCTGGCGCCAAGACTTAGGCGGCTTTCGCAAGCCAGCGGCCGATTCCCCGAACACCGCCTGGCGCGTTGCGACTTTTCGCGCCTACGCCGACTATATGCTGACCTCACCGTTCGCGACGATCATCGAAGAGTTGGAATCGCTTGCGGCCAGCCAGCGGATAACCCTCATGTGCGCCGAGGCGGTGCACTGGCGCTGTCACCGGCAGTTGATCGCCGACGCTTTTCTCGTGCGTGGATGGAACGTCCAGCATATCCGCAACGACGGCTGCCACGAGCATAAGCTGCCAAGCTTCGCACAAATAGAAGGAATAAAGATTATTTACTCGGAATCGCCGGTAGTAAATCCCAACTACCGGCTATTTTGACTGACCGGCGAGCCGGTCGAAAACTTGTCCGCTCCCCTGCTTGCTCTCATCGCGCAGAATATTTTTCTGCACCTTGGAGCTCGGCGTCTTGGGCAGCTCAGCGCGGTATTCTAAGAATCGTGGCACTTTGAACGCGGCGAGATGAGGTTTGCAAAAATTCCAGATATCTTCAGCCGGCACGCTGCTCGGCGTCGCACCGGACTTAAGCACGATGTACGCCTTCACTTCTTCGCCGCGGATTAGATCAGGCACAGCGATCACCGCCGACTCGGCGACCTGCGGGTGGGAATTGAGCACGCGCTCGACTTCCTCCGAGGAAATATTCTCGTCGCCGCGCCGCACCATGTCTTTGACGCGATCGACGAAGTAGAGATAACCATCGGCGTCGAGATAACCGAGGTCGCCGGTGTAAAGCCAGCCGTTTTTCAAGGCCTTCGCCGTGGCTTCGGGATTCTTGTAGTAACCCTGCATCACCGTCGGACTTTGCTTGACGATTTCCCCGGCTGTGCCGGTTGGCAGCCTATTACCGTCCTCGTCGTGGACCGCCACGCGGTGCACTTCCGGCGCCAGCACGACACCGCAACTGCCGACTTTCTCCTTGGGCATGTTCTGCGGTCCGATCACACTAAGAATGTCTTCGGTGAGACTGTACGACGGCACGCCCGTGACGCCGAATCTCCTTTCGAACCGCACATGCATTTCCGGCGACAGCAAAGTGACGATCAAACGCAACGGATTATCGCCGTCGTCGGCTTTCTCCGGCAGGCTGAGCAAGATCTGCGGAATCGTCCGCATCAAGCTCGATGTGGTGATGCCATACTCGCGCACCTCGTCCCAGAAGCGCGACGCGCTGAACTTTTCCGTCAAGACGATGCTGCCGCCCACCGACAGCATGGCGATGCAGGTGTGGCACAGAGCGTTGACATGAAACAGCGGCAGCACGCAGAGCACGCGGTCGTTTTCATGCCAACCCAGTCCTTGCGCCCGCATGCGCGGCGCGAAGGCGTAGGCATACTGCGACAGCATCACGCCCTTGGGCCGGTCGGTGGTGCCGGAGGTGTAGGTGATCGACGCCAGCTCTTCCGCGGAAGGAGAAATCCTCGGCGACTCGGCCGCCACGCCGGATAAAAATCTATCCCACGAAAGCGCGCCGGCGAATTCGCCCGCGCCGGTAACGACCACCTGCTTGAGATGGGCGAGTTTGCCGCGCACCGACTCGATCAACGGCAACAGCTCGGGCGAGGTGAGCACAATGGACGCCTCGGAGTGCTGCAAGACATACTCGGCCTCTTCGGCGATGTACTGCGGATTGAGCGGCACGAACACCGCACCGATCCGGGTGACGGCAAAGACAGAAAACAGAAATTCGCCGCAGTTGGGCAGAAAGAACGCGATGCGGTCGCCTTTTTGAACGCCCATGCGCAGCAGGCCGTTGGCAACTCGCTCCACTTCGAACCGGAACTCGGCATAAGTCCAGCGGCTGTCCTTAAAAATAAGCGCAAGTTTGTCCGGATGGCGTTGTGCCCGGTCGCTCAGCAATTCGGTCAACGTGGTCGGCGATGAATGTTCCATGGTTAAAAATGTTTTCTTGCCAGCTCCAATACTTGGTCGATTATCCTATCGCTTTCACCGAGATAAGTTTCCGGTCGTGCCAAAGCTTGCCAGTCGATCGATGTAGCCGAATCGCCGGCAAGCTGCTTGACGATATCGATGAGCGATTGGTTTTCCGACACCGCGACAGCGCACGCCTTCTTGACTAATTCTTCCGCCTGCGGCCGTGGCAACGCTTTGGCCAAGGCGAACACCGCCGCTTCGGCGAGAATCACGTCGTGGGCGCGGTAAATATTCGCCAGCATCGCGGCGCCGTCGACTTGCAAATTCTTAGTGAGATCAGCCGCATGTTTCAAAGCCCCGCCGGTGAGCGTGACCATCTGCGGCAGCGTCAACCATTCCACCTGCCAGCCATGAGTGCCACGCTCATGTTCCTGAATCTGCGCGTTGTGCAGCGCCGCGAGCAAGGACGCGTTCATGCGCGCCGCGGCGACGATCAACTCGCTGGTGATCGGATTGGACTTCTGCGGCATGGTGCTGCTGCCGCCGCGCCCTTCCTCCGCCGACTCGCCGACCTCGCCCACTTCGGTCTGCGCCATGAGAATCACGTCCTGGGCCATCTTGGCAAGGGAACCTGAAACCAAACTGAGCCAGCCGCCAAACTCGACGAAGCCATCGCGCTGCGCATGCCAAGGCATCGCCGGCGTACCAAGCTTCAACTCGTTGGCCAAGGCTTGCATGACCGCCAATCCATTCCCGCCAAGCGCCGCCAAGGTTCCGGCGGCGCCGCCAAATTGAACAACCAGCAACCGGCTTTGAATTTCTGCTAACCGCTCGCCATGACGGATCAGCGGCGCCAACCAACCGGCCGCTTTCAAACCGAAGGTGATCGGCAACGCCTGCTGGCTATGGGTGCGCCCGGCGAGAACGGTCGCCCGATACTTTTCAGCCAACGAAGCCAAGTGGCCTGCGATCGCGCGGATTCGTTTGCCGAATATTTGAATCGCGCCACGCAGCTGCAACACGCAAGCCGTGTCCATGATATCCTGCGTCGTCGCCCCCCAGTGAATATACGGCGCCACATCGGCGCTCACCTGTTTACGCAGCTCCTGCACCAAAGCGATGATCGGAAACCCTGAACGCACAGTGCCGCTCGTCAACGCGGCGATGGCGACGCGATCCGCCGTAACCTTGCCGATCGCATCCGCTGCGCTTAACGAAATGACGCCGACTCTGGCCTGCGCCCGCGCCAGCGCGACTTCTACTTCGACCAACTCGCGCACGAATGTTGCGTCGCTGAGCAAGTTAGAAACTTCCTCGTCGTTGAAGAGTGGCGCGAAAATAGTTGAATCCAGAGGCGTGGTCATACTTTTGGTTCGGGCTGATCTACAACGGGTAACTGTCCTAATCTGTCATTCCGAACGAACGTGAAAAATCGTTTTCGTAACGCGTTATGAGCCGTTCGCAGTTTCCATGACAGCGATGCACTGGGAGCCGATTCCGTCGCTCACACCACTAGCGCAGGCGGCTTGCTGTCTTACCAATACTCCATCACTCCAATCGAGCGGGCCTCACATATCAAAGAACACCGTCTCGTTGCCGCCCTGTAGCCGAATGTCGAAACGATAGACGGTCATACCGTCCCGCTCGCCGCGCGTGGCAATCAGAGTCTTACGCCGCGCCTTGTTCTTGATCGATAACAGCACCGGATCGATGGCATTCGCGGCTTCGTCGTCGAAGTAAATCCGCGTAAAAGCATGCACCAACATGCCGCGGGCAAAGATCACTAGGTTGACGTGCGGCGCTTGGACTGTGTCGTCATTTCCAGGAACCGGTCCCGGCTTGATGGTTTCGAAACTGTAAAAACATTTCTCGTCCGTGCCGGACCGGCCCCAGCCGGTAAACGTCGGGTCTAGCGGTTTCTCTTGCTTGTCATCCGGGTGATTGTAGCGGCCGTAGGAGTTGGCTTGCCAGAGCTCCACCATGACATCGGGTATCGCCACGCCGTCGCCGTCGAGGACTTGCCCTTCGATGCAAATGCGCTCGCCTTGGATCCCCTCGACGGCCATCACGTTCAGCGTTTCGCGCGTCAAGCCGATGGCGTAGAACGGACCGACGGTTTGCGAAGGTGTCTGCTTGCTCATTGCGGCCCCTCGAATGGCGTCGCCTGGCGTCCGCGCAGCACGATGTTGAATCGATAACCCAAGGCGAACTCAGGCTCAGTCACATCATGGGCATAGCTCGCCATCAGCCGCTCACGGCCGCTCTTGGTCGGCACCGAATTGAAAATCGGATCGAGCGGGATCAGCGGATCGCCTGGAAAGAAAAACTGCGTCACTAGCCGAGTGACGAAGCTCGGGCCGAACAGCGATAAGTGAATATGCGCCGGCCGCCAGGCGTTGGCGTGATTCAACCAGGGATAGGCGCCCGGCTTGATCGTCAAGTAGCGATACTCGCCCTTGTCATTGGTCACACAGCGCCCCGCGCCGATGAAGTTCGGATCGAGCGGCGCGTTGTGTTGGTCAACCGGATGATGATAACGACCGGCGGCATTAGCCTGCCAAATCTCGATCAACGTATTGGCGACGGGCTTATCATCTTCGTCCAACACCCGGCCGACGACGATGATACGCTCGCCCATCGCTTCCTTACCGGTCTCGGCGTTACGCGTAATATCGGTTTCACCCGGCGCCAGCTGGATATCGCCGAACAACGGCCCGGTAATCTCCGAGAGGGTTTGCTCGAGCGGAACCAACTTCTTGAGCGGCCCGCGTTTGACCGATGAACCATAGGTTTTGAAACTGTAAGGTGGATGGGAGCGCCAGTCGCGCGGATTGTACGTTTGGATTTTCATGAAACATTTACCTCGTCAAGCAACTCACCGCAGAGACGCGGACTTCCCAGAGTGGTTAAATTAAAAACAAATTCTCTGCGGACTCTGCGTCTCGGCGATGAACGTTCCTATTCGCTTTCGCTTTCCATTTCTTTATACACCCGCTTGGCGATGGAAAACGCCGAATTAGCCGCCGGCGCGCCGGCGTAGACGGCGACTTGCAGCAGCACTTCTTTGACCTCGTCCTTGGTCACACCGGTGTTGCGCGTCGCCCGGATATGCGCACCGAGTTCGTCGAGCCGGCCCAACGACGCGAGCATGGCGATGGTCAGCATGCTGCGCGTGCGCTTTTCCAGCCCCGGCCGGGTCCATACCGCGGCCCAAGCGTGTTCGGTGACGTAACGCTGCCAGTCAGCATCGAAGTCGGTCTTATTCGCCTCAGCGC
>JBGTCC010000770.1:0-4159 GCA_041749055.1 Thermodesulfobacteriota bacterium
GAATTTAGGGTCACGCGCGCCAAAGAATCGCGCAGTTGTTGTTTGAACTGGTCTGCTTGAGGAGTTTGTTGCACCATGAGCGGGTATTCTTTCGATGCCGACAATGATTGCTGCTTTATAGTATAGGCCCGTTCGGTCGTCGTTCAGGCGAAAAACCTCGCCGGTTGACACACTCGTGGGCGGTAGAGCTTGCTCTTCAGATTCGTCCCCTCAAGATCTGCACTGCCAGCCAAGTGGCGACGATGGCGATCGCTACAATCCAAAGTAAATACTCCATTGCTATCACCTCGCGTATACTCATCGCAGATTCATCCAAGGCTCATTGCGGGCACGCTATTGGTTGGCTCGAATAAACGAATCAACCCATAGCCCACCGGCGAGGAAGGAAGCTCTGAGGACTGTTAGTAAATGAGCGATCCTGCTTCGATCTGTTTCTTACGCTCTTCGTATTCTCGACGCGAGATTCTTTCGGCTTTGTAGTCCTCCTCGAGCTGCTGCATCTGGCGATAGGCGTTATATTCCTAAGCCGCTCCGGTTGCCCCAGCCCCGGTCGCCGCTCCGCCGACGAACTGGCAACCGGCTTGACCGAAACCTACTAGCATCGCTAACACCAACATTAATTTTTTCATTTTCGACCTCCGCCTTAGTTTGGTTTTTCCTCTGGTTACTTACGTAATGCAATTTTGATGCAAAGGTTTGCTGATTGGATTTGCGCGGTTCTCGAATGTTTAGGCTCTTGGATTTTTCATTCTTGGCAATATGAGGGGAGCGATTCGCAAGGTTGAAAAATTGTCAGGTTTTACTAAGCGCGGTGGACGAGAAAACCTTCGCCGGCGCAAAACTTCCATGGCGGTTTCAGAAAACCGCTGGGGCGGGTTCGGCTCCGTTGACGTTGAAAATGACATCGCCTGCAAAAATTTTCCTTTCGATAGCTTGGCTGTCGTAATCCTGGTGCCTCGCGGCCAGGGCAATTTCTCCGAGCCATTGCCCATAGCGCTGATGACACTTGTCATTTCCGCGATGGCGGCTGGCGGCGCTTCTCACCTTTGCAAATCGCTCGGCGTCTATACCGGGGGCGCTCCGGTTACTCCCGGGCAATCCTCGATTCAGCCGGCTGGTTCGTCCTTTGCTAACTCTCTTTAGTGCGAGACGAAGTTGTGAGCGACCGCACAGAGAAAGGGCGATTCCTATGACTTATGAAAAGAGTTGGTCGGATTGGTGGCGGCAGTTTCTCGGTGTCTCTCCCGGTGGTTACGGCCATGTTGTCGAGCTTCTTTGCGCCCGTTACGTGGAAGCGATGCAACATGTGCAACGCTACACCGAGCATGCCGAGCGCATGCAGTATCCGCAGTTTCACGAAAAACTCCTGCGCATTGCCGCAGACGAGGCGCGCCACGCCGAGTGGTTGGCGGAAAAGATCGCACTCTTTGGCGGCAAGATTCCCAAGGTGCCGAAAGAGCCGCCGACGACGAAAAACAGCTGGCAATATCTCCTGGGCGATCTCGAAGAAGAGAAAGACTGCGCGGACGATCTGATTGAGATCATGCAGACCGTCCGCGACGAGCTCCCGGATACCGCCGCCATGCTCGAACGGATCTACGAAGACGGCGAAAGACACCGCAGCGAGATTCGCGGCATGCTGATGCGCAGCGACCCGCAGTCGATCTGGCCGGCGTGAGCAGAAGCGTTTGGCGCCAATGAACGCAGCGCGGCATTTCCTCCCAACGCTGCCGGGTTCAAGCCGTTCAAGTCGATCAAAATGTTCGAGTCGTCAGCACTCATATCTTTATCCGCCAGTTTTATGAACGCCCATCACGTTGAAGCCACTGCTGCGCAGGGCTTTGGCGATAACCTCCGGGTTGCCGGCGAGGAGACGGAGATAGCACACCGGACTGTCGCCGAGCTTTTCGCGAAAGGTGCCGACGCCTAAGACTTCGCCGCCTTCCCTGGCGACTATACGGGTGGCTTGGTTGAAGCTATGCGCCTCGCCCTCAAGCACAAAATCGATGCGAGTGCTGCCGCCGCGCGAGGCGCCCATCACCTCGATAAACGCCCGCATGATATCGCTAGTCGTAATCATGCCGACCACGCGTCCGTCGGCGACCACCGGCAGCCCGCCAATCTGCCGTTCCAGCATGATCTGCGCGGCCGCTTCGATGGTGGTTGCCGGTGTCACCGTGACCGGCCTTTCAGTCATGATGTCGTTGATCTTGTCCTGTTCCAGGTGGCCGCGGTGCTCGCGCAGATCGCGATCGCTGACGATGCCGACAAGTTTGCCGTCGCTCACCACCGGCAGGCGACGAAACCCACCGGCTTGCATCTTATGCGCGGCGCGGATCGATAAATCCGCCGGTTCGACGGTGATCGGCTCTTTGGTCATACGGTTGCCAACAATCATATTCGGCTCCTTCCAGGGTTCAGCGTCGGGCCAACTCACGGAGCAAATCAGTCCGTGTCACTACGCCCACTAATTTTTCATCGACAACCACCAACAAGGCTTCGATACCGCTTTCGACCATGGTTTCGGCGGCGGCACGGATCGAAGTGTCCGGACCGACGGTGATTGCCGCCTTCATAATATCTTTGATAGCTACCGCGCCGAGAGCTTCGCGCGGCGAGTCTTTGGGATGGCGCACTAAGGACGCCATCGACGCATGCAGCAGATCATCGTGATTGACGATGCCGGCGACTTTGTCGCCATCGAGGACCGGAAAGTGGCGCACCTGCGCCAGGTTGAGCATATCGTCGGCCAAACGCAGGGTGTCGTTCAGCTTCAAGGTCAATAGATCCGTGCTCATCACGTCGGTGACGGTTCTATCGGTGCTTGCCGTGGTGGCCATCGTATTCATAATAATCGCCTCATTAGCTTTTCTTCGAGGTTTTTCCCTGCATCATGGATATCGCTCTGACCACTCGGGTGCTGCCGCAGAACGGACATTTTTGCGTCTTCTTGACCTTGCGGTCGTACTCCGCCAGCGACCAAACTTGCTCGAATAACTTCTGGCACTTCTCGCAGCGAAACTCATAGGTTGGCATTGCCGATCCTCCCGCGCCTCACCATTTGACAGCGATTTTGTTGACGACTTCGCGGACGCCGAGGACAAACCAAGCATCGCGCTCGGCCATCCGTTTCATGGTCTCGTTGGGCACCAAGCCTGCCAATGTGACGACTCCTTCATTGCTCGTGACACGAGTCTTGGTGGCATTGAGGAAGGGATCTTTTTCCAACGCTAAACATACCGCGCCGGTGAGTTCGTCGTCGTTGTCTTGCTGCGCCGGCACCTCCGTTAAACCATCGATCACGTTGCGGCATCCCGGAACCCACCACGCGAGCACGCCGGCGAGGCGCTTGTGCGAGAGGCTGGGTACCTCGCCGTTGAGCGTGACCACACCGTCGCGAACTTCGACCACGATGGTGCCGATGGGCTCCGGGATCCTGTCGCGATGGGTTTGCAATTGATTCGGCAGCCGGCTGTGCAACAAGCAATGTTCCAGTGCCGGCTCATCGAGCAACACTTTGATCACATGGTCACGCAGCTCGGCGTCGCTCATGGTCTGTGCGGGCTTGACTGTCAGCCGATCGACGATGGCTGTCCCCGGCGCGATCGCCGCGGCCAATTCCAGAGCGATCTTTTTCGCAGCGATCTCTGCCAGTTCGCCGGTGAGCACGAGATCGTCGCCGGCAAACGCCAGCGCAATCGGATAGCGATGCAGGTTTATCCGGCTGTCTGTTTCCAGCGCAGCGCGGATACGCTCGATGATTTTGCCACGCTGGATTTCTGGCTTGCCGGATTTTCGGCCTCCTGCCCCTGCCCCGTTGAACATATCTCGGTTTCCTCCACAGAGAGACTTTGCAGGACCTATGCCATGAGAGTCGCTCAGGACTTGCTTTGCCCGAGACAATCCTAGATTGACCGGTGCGAGCAGCGCAGCCGATGAAAATCACCGTGTCCTTCGTCATACCCGCGAAAGCGGGTATCCAGGGAAGGGCGGACACATAGGTCCGCCCCTACGACAAAAACCTTGGATTCCCGCGTGCGCGGGAATGACGCGTTAAGCAGACCGCCTACCGAGGGAATCCCATCCATTTTCATATTCTGTCGACGAGCGTAAGATCATGAAACACTTCCTGGTGAAAGTCTTCTTTCCTTTGATTCCG
>JBGTCC010000771.1:0-4672 GCA_041749055.1 Thermodesulfobacteriota bacterium
TTAAGAATTGTTCGATTTTGAGTGTAGTCCGTCAGCTTTTGGCGAATAGAAAGTTTGTCATGCCGGCGCTGGCCGGCATCCAGGTTCGGTTCACTGCGAGTTCAAGAGAATGGATTCCGGCCTTCGCGCCGTTGCGGGATATGCCGCGAATCCGCTACCTTTTCACCGGCGATTTCTGCTATTCAGATTAGATAATCACGGAGAAAGAACGGCTGAGCGGCATGGATTCGAATGCAAGGATTTTAACCAATCTCGAGCGCAGAACTTTGGAAGCGATCGCTGAGCGGATTTTTCCCAAGACCGATAGCCCCGGCGCCTTGGAAATCGGCGCGGTGGACTATATCGAGATCGCCTTGGCCGGCGACTATGCGGCGCTGCGGCCGCTCTATCGCGTCGGGCTAAGAGCGCTCAATCGCCACGCCAAGGCGAAGTGCGCCGGACCATTCGCTCGTCTCGACGGCCAACAGCAGGATAGGGTTCTCAAAGACTTCGAATCGGGCGCGGTGGCGGGATTCAAAAAGGCCGCGGAGTTTTTCGACATGGTCAAATATCATGTCTTCGAGGGGCTGTTCTGCGAGCCGCACTATGGTGGCAATAAAAATATGGACGGTTGGCGGGTCGTGGGATTTCCCGGCCAGCAGTGGGGTTATCCCGATGCTTATATCAACAAGCCGGTCGACATCGAGCCGGTGGCGGTGGATTACATCAAGGCGGAGGTGAAGTAGCATGGCGGACTCCATCGCGGATGTTTGTATTGTCGGCGTCGGCGGCATGGGCGGCATCATGGCCAAGGAGTTGGCCTCCGCCGGTTTGAGAGTGGTCGGCTTCGAGCGCGGTCCGGCGCCGAAGAAGGAAGACTACGCGCCGCGCGACTCGATCCGCTTTCTCATCCGTCCGGAACAACTCGAATGGGTGCGCCATGAGCCGACGACGACGCGGAAAAAGGCCGGACAGAAATCCAATTTGCAGTATCGCACGAGTCCCTTGAATGTCTTGGGCGGCTCGCTGCTGCACTGGACCGGACAGTCGTCGCGCTACATGCCCGGCGACTTCAAGATTTACAGCAATGAAATCGCCAGCGGCGGCGCCGAGCGCGCCAAGGCGGATCTCACCGGTTACGATATTATCGATTGGCCGCTGAGCTATGAAGATCTCGAACCGCACTACGAAAAATTCGAGTGGGAGTTCGGCATCTCGGGGCAGGCGGGGCTCAATCCCTTCGCCGGGCCGCGCCAGCGCGGATTTCCGCTGCCGCCGTTGCGCCATAGCGGCAAGATGCAGCTGTTCGCCGAGGCGTGCAAAAAACTTGGCTATCATCCCTACGACACGGCGGCGGGAATTGCATCGCAGCCCTACAAACCGGCGGCGCCTTTCGATACGCGCATCGAAGAGCGGCCGGCCTGCGTGTACTGCGGCCACTGCAACTTCTACGGTTGCCATGTGCATGCCAAATCGGCGTCGCTCTACATTACGATTCCGGTGGCGGTGAAGACCGGCAACTTCGAGCTTAAGACCAATTCAAAAGTCTGCCGCATCAACAGCGACGCCAGCGGCCAAGTGACTGGCGTGAGTTACTTCGATGCCGATGGCAGCGAGCATGAACAGCGCGCGCGGGTGGTGATCCTGAGCGCGTTTATCTTTGAGCATGCGCGTTTGCTGCTGCTGTCGAAGACCGATTCGGGAAGATTCGCCAAAGGCTTGGCCAACTCGAGCGGTTACGTCGGCCGCAATATTCTCGCTCACGGCGATGTCCGGGCCATGGGGGCCTTCGACGATTTCATCATCAACGGTTACATCGGTCCCGGCTCGGCGGCCATGCGCATCGACGATTTCAACGGCAACAACTTCGATCATACCGGCCTGGGCTTTATCCGCGGCGGCACCATCGGCACCAGCGGCGATGGCACGCCGGTGACGCGGGTCGATGTCCTGCCGCCGGATGTGCCGACCTGGGGCAAGGAATTCAAAGAATTCTACCAACGTTATTACAACCGGATCATGGATCTGAACATGCAGCCGGAAACTTTGCCGCATAAAGCGAATCGCATCGATCTCGATCCCCACGCGCGCGACCGCTGGGGATTACCGCTGCCGCGGGTGACCTTTGATTTTCACCAGAACGAACACCGGCTGCAAATGTACCTGGCCGGCGTCGGCGATCGCATCATGCGCGCCACCGGCGCGAGCAAAGTGTGGACGGAAGAAAAAGGCCGGCCCAACCGTTGGGCCGGTGGCACGCGCATGGGCGCCAACCCGAAAAATTCCGTCGTCAATCAAAACTGTCAGACTCACGATATTGCCAATCTCTTCATCGTCGGCGCCTCGGTGTTTCCAACTATGGCCGGTTATCCGCCGACGGCGACGGTGGCGGCGTTGAGTTATCGGACCTCGGAGTTTATTTTGCAGCAGAAGGATTGGTTCAAGTAGGCGAGAGATGAATCGCAGAGGGTGGTCTTATGAAACGCATTGTTATTTGTTTCGACGGCACTTGGAGCAGGCCGGCGGAGGAATCTCTGCCGGTCGAGCAACAGGTTGCAACCAACGTCTGGCGGTTTTACCAGTCGATTCGCCAACAGTCCGCCGATGGCGTTAAGCAAGTGAAATGGTACGACGAAGGAGTCGGCACCCAATGGTATGACCGGGCGATCGGCGGCGGCATCGGCGCTGGGTTGGAACTGAATATCGTCCAGGGCTATGAGTTTCTCGCCAAAGAATACCAAGACGGCGACGAAATTTATATCGTCGGCTTTAGCCGCGGCGCCTACACGGCGCGCAGCCTGGTGGGCATGGTGCGCAACTGCGGCCTGATCCACCCCAAGCATCTCGCCTTGCGCGTCGCGATGGCCTACGGCATCTATCGCACGCGGGACGATAACGCCGATTCATTCACGGCCAAGCTCTTCCGCTCATCCTTTAGTCGCGAAGTCGAGATCAAATTCATCGGCGTTTGGGATACCGTCGGCGCTCTTGGCGTGCCGTTCGACATACTCAAGGATGTGAACATGAAGTTCTATGAGTTCCACGACACCCGTCTCAGCGACCTCGTCGACAACGCATGTCATGCCATCGCCGTCGACGAGCATCGTCAGGACTATGACGTGTGCCTGTGGAATCCGGCGGCCAAGCCGCAGCAGAATCTCGAGCAGCGCTGGTTCATGGGCGCGCACTGCGACGTCGGTGGCGGTTACCCGGACCGGCGTCTTGCCGATCTGCCCCTGCGCTGGATGCAGGACAAGGCAAGCGCGCTGGGCCTGGCGCTCGACGCCGTCGCCATCGATGGCAAGAATTATCTCGGCGAATCCACCGATTCCTACGCGAAGTTTCTCAAAGGCGTCTACGCCAAGCGCAATGCCCGACACTACCGTGCCATCGGCGCGTCCAAGTTCGGTAGTGAAGTGGTCGACCCGTCGGTGCAGCAGCGGCGCAAGGAAGACCGCAATTATGAACCGCAAAATGACGGACTGCCGAAGCTGGTGTGATATACTGTCAGGATGTTTATTGGGTTACGCAAGTTTTTTACTATAGCTTCGCTTTGTGCTCTCGGCTTGGGCCTATGGGCGTTTTGGCTTGAGCCGGCGAGTCTTTATAACGAAGACCATGAGCTAACATTGCCAGGATGGCCGAAGAGCTGCGATGGCCTGCGTGTCGCGGTCTTGGCCGATCTGCATGTGGGCTCGCCGTTCAACGGCATCGATAAGCTGGAGCAAATTGTCGACCTGACGCTCAAGGCCAAGCCCGATTTGATCTTGCTCGCCGGCGATTACGTCATTCATGGCGTGGTCGGCGGGAAGTTTGTCGAGCCGGAAACCATCGCCAAGGGACTGCAACGTTTGGCCGCGCCCCTCGGCGTGTTCGCCGTGCTCGGCAATCACGATCAGCGGCAGGGCGCCGAGGAGATTCGTACGGCGATGGAGTCCCGCGGTATCAAAGTTCTCGACGATGATTCGATCCCGCTGAGATTGGCAGAATGCCGGATTTGGCTGGCCGGCCTGAGCGATCTCTGGACCGGTAGGCGCGCCTATCAAGCGGCGCTCTCGAAAATTCCCCAGGGTGAAGCGACTATCGCTTTTACCCACAATCCCGACGCTTTTGCAGGGCTGCCGAAACCAGTCACTCTGACTATTGCCGGCCATACTCATGGCGGCCAGGTTCGCTTGCCGCTGTTGGGGCGGTTAGTGGTGCCGTCGGAGTATGGCGAGCGTTATGCCATCGGCCATGTGGTTGAGAACGGCCGGCATCTGTTCGTCAGTCCGGGACTCGGCACAAGTATTTTTCCCGTGCGGTTTTTAGTGCCGCCGGAAGTGTCGGTGCTGACTCTGCGCTCTGATAAGCCCAGCTAGTGTGCCTGGATCGCCAATGCTCTTCATCGTCATTCCGGTCCTTCGCTGGCGCTCAGGATAAACTCCAGCCGAAATCCAGACCTTATCGTCACCCCGGTGAAAACCGGAGTCCATCCCCATTCCCACAACCTGGATTCCGTTCTCCAACGGCATGACGGACTCCGTCCGTCACCTGAATACCATTTTTCAACGGTATGACGGAGCATGAGCACGCGATGCCGGATGGAATATACATTGAGCCTAGGCGAAAGGCCGGCATGCCGATAAATGCGCGGGCGAACTTGTGCGCGATCGAAGGGGTCCACCGTTCGTGTCGGCTGCCGAATCCCGTT
>JBGTCC010000772.1:0-2730 GCA_041749055.1 Thermodesulfobacteriota bacterium
CGCGCGCTGATCGAAGAACTAAAAAAACGCAACATCGAAGCTAAGGAAACCAGCCGCGGCGTCATGGTCAATTTGCCCAGCGTCAATTTCGAATTTGACAGCGCCGATCTGTCCCGTGATGGCCGCGACCGAGTCAACCAGATCGCCAACATCATCCGCCGCGATGCACCCAATCGCCGGATCACCGTCGAAGGCCACGCCAGCCGGGAGAGCGCCGCCGCCGAAGCCTATAACCAGCGCCTATCGGAACGGCGCGCCGCCACCGTAGCCGACAGCTTGGAGAGAAGCGGCGTGAACGGCAAAAACATTTCGTCCCAGGGTGTCGGCACCCGCGCGCCAGTCGCGAGCAACGACAGCGAAAGCGGACGGCAGCAGAATCGCCGGGTCGAAGTGATTATCGAAAATTAATCAGGACTTGAATGCGCACCAAAGCGCGGCTCGGTACCAGCGCGTAAACGCTGAATATTGCCGCGATGACGCCAAACGATCATCACGGCAAGAAACGCGCCCAGCAAAACGATCGCGGCGGGCTGTAAAAACAGCCAGAGCGCGAACGGAGCCGAGGCGGCTGCGACGATCGAGCTCAACGACACCAGCCGGGTAGAAAAAACCACCGCAGCGAAGATTGCCACCAACAGTAAACTGGCCAGTGGCGCGATGACCAGGAGCGCGCCCAGTCCCGTCGCCACCCCTTTGCCACCGCGAAATTTCAAAAATACCGGATAGAGATGGCCGAGAAAAGCCGCTGCGGCGACCGCCGCGATCGCCGCAGGTGGAAGCGTCATCGCAAGACCGATCGCTGCCGACACCGTACCTTTCATTGCATCCGCCAGCAAAGTTAAAACGCCCTGCCATTTGCCAACCGCCCGCGCGACATTGGTCGCACCGACATTGCCGCTGCCCACCTGACGGATATCGACACCGGCAAGTTTTGCCAAAACAAATCCGGTAGGGATCGAGCCGAGCAGGTAGGCCAAACCAATTAGCGCGATGATTTCCATGCGTCAGGGCGACCGCGCGCCAGCCTAGAGACGCAGGCGCCGCCGGTGTTTGCGCTCGCGCCGGACGGAGTAGAAACCGCCGCAAACCCAGCCTAAGACGAAAGCAACACCGCCAACCACTAAGGCGATCTTCACTTCCGTTTCATGGGCTTCGAGCAACTGTAGTAAGGAAGGCGATTTCTCATCCGTCGGCTTAGCTCGGGCCGCTTCCACCGGCGCGGGGGTTGCCGCTGCCGGCGGCAACTTATCGCTTTTGGCAACGGCTGATGCAGCGGTTTCGGCGGCACCGCTTCCCTGGGCCGACGGCGTTCCGGACACCGTGGCTTTTTGTCCAACCGCTTCAGCCGCATGGGCGCGATTGGCGCTCACCAAGAATCCAATGACCATCAAGCATCGGGAAAAGTTGCGACAGCGACCAAACATTGACTCAATCTAACACAACCGTAGATTGCGGCTCAACGAGTTTTCTTGTATTGCCGCGCCGAATGCAAAAAGCCCCGCAGGGCATCACCCTGCGGGGCTATTCAACCAAAAAAACGATGACCGCTTACGGTCTCTTGTAGAAATTCGGATCCATCTTGGTCGTCGTGCCGGACTTGGCGAGCTCTTCCTCGAACATCTTGCGGATGTTGGCATCCTCGTCGAAATACTCGATTTGATTACCGCCGGCTTTGACGTCCTTGTCGACTTTGGTGATATCGCCGAAGCCCTCGCCCAGACTGTACTTGATCCCGCCCAAACGCGGCGGCAAATAGCGCGCCCCGGTGGCGCCGGTGTTGAAGTGCTGGTGCCACATCATGGCCGGCGGCGTGAACACGCTGCCATCCTGCCAATCGTAGCGTTTCGGCTCTTCGCCCTGGCGCCAAAACATCGAGAATCCTTTGCCCTTGATTATGATGACGTTGAAGCCAGGACCGTGGCGATGGGCTTTCTTGTAGGTGCCAACCGGAAATTCCGAGATATGCGCAGCCATGGAGCCGTTGGCCATTTCCAACATGACGTTTTTGCCACCGCCGCCGCGCTCGAGCCAATCTTCCAGCGCGAAGCTCCGGGCGTCAGCGATAAAATTAGTATCCCAGACCCGGCCCGGATAGGCTTTACCCTTGCCGCTAAAATACTCCGGATCGCCATCGAAACGGTCGGTGAAATCCCGCGGCGTGTTGAAGACAAAGTCCTCATGGTGAAACAGGTTGAAGACGATCGGCGCGCTGTTGACCGAGAAAAATCGCGCCGGCTCGTCGCCCGAACCATTGAAGTGCTGATAGGTACAATTGAGCGGCAACGCGAACAGGCTGCCGTCATGCCATTCGAATTGCGTCTTGACGCCCTTGTCGTTCCAAATAGTCGTCGCGCCGCGTCCCTTGAGGACGAAATGCAAATCCTCGTAGAGATGCCTCATCGGGTGCAATTTTTTGCCGGCGGGAATCTCGCTGACATAGGCGCCGGTGGCGCCTTCCGCGCCTTCCATGTTGATAAACGCGCCGCTGCCGCCGGTGCGCGCCCAGGGTTTGAGGTCGACTTTTTTTAGATCTTGGACGAAAAAGGTTTTCATGACGGGAATCCCTTCGCCCAACTGCCACTTATCGTAAAAGGGGATATTATCCATCACAGGCTCGGACTGTTCTGCTGGTTTCGACATAAATTTCCTCCGCAAAAACTTGCCTGAGGTAATATCGTATCGATGTCGCGAAAGCAAGATGATGGAGTAACGCCAGCGCTGCCCATGACC
>JBGTCC010000773.1:0-3266 GCA_041749055.1 Thermodesulfobacteriota bacterium
GCGGCGCTTTTTCAGCGCGAGAAGAGCGGCCGAGGCCAGCGCGTCACCTGCGCCATGCAAGACACGGTGCTCAATCTTTGCCGCGTCAAATTGCGCGATCAGCAGCGCTTGGCCGCTGGACCGCTGACGGAATATCCGCAGTATCCCAACGGCGTCTTCGGCGACGCCGTGCCGCGGGCGGGCAACGCTTCCGGCGGCGGCCAGCCGGGTTGGGCAGTGAAGACTAAAGGCGGCGGCCCCAACGATTATATTTACGTGATCATTCAGCCGCCGGGCTGGGAGCCCTTAATGAAGCTGTGCGGCCGCGCCGAATTAATCGCCGATCCCGAGTGGGCGACGCCGGAAAAACGTTTGCCCAAGCTCGACCAGTGCTTCGCGATCGTCGAACAGTGGGCGATGACGCTCGACAAGTTGGCAGTCATGCGCGAGCTCAACAAGTTTGACATTCCCTGCGGGCCGATCTTGGACATGCGCGAGATCGCCGAAGAACAATCGCTGCGCGAAACCGGCACCGTGGTCGAAGTCGATCACCCCAAGCGCGGCAAGTTTTTGACCGTGGGTAATCCGATCAAGCTGTCCGATTCACCGACGGAAATAATTCCCTCACCGCTGCTGGGTGAGCATACCGATGAAATTTTAAAATCCATTGTCGGCTGGAGCGACGCCGAGATCGCCGCGGCGCGCAGCGAAGGCGCGGTGTGAGGAAAATACTTCTAACCCCAAAGGGCCTAGGGCGGCGCGATTTATCGCGCCCTCGGACCGAAGACAGGGATTAATTAACTGCACCCTTCGGCACAGCTCAGGGCGAACCGGAACGCAAAGGGCGCAATAAGAATCGCCGCTTGTTGGGGCGGGGATGAATCCCGCCCTCTTAGTTTTCATCTTTGACAAAATAGAGAAGGGGAGGGATTGATGGACAAAAAAGGCCTGCGTACCCTCATCGATACTGTCCGCAAGTCCGGCCGTCGCGCTCTGAGCGCGCCCGAAGCCCAGCAGTTGTGCGATGCCTACGGCATTCCCACGCCTAAACAGGCGCTGGCCAAGAGCGCAGCAGAGGCTGCGAAAATAGCCGCGCGTTTGCGCTTCCCCGTTGTCCTCAAAGTTGTTTCCGACGATATCCTCCATAAAACCGAAGCCGGCGGCGTGATCGTCGGTGTCAAAAGCGCCAGCGAGGCCCGCCGCGCGTTCGATCGTCTGGTCAAAAGCGCCAAGGCGTATGAGAAGAACGCTGCGATCCGAGGGGTTCAGGTGCAGCAGATGCTTGGCGCCGGCCGCGAGGTGCTGGTCGGTGCGGTGACCGATCCATCGTTCGGCAAGCTGGTTGCCTTCGGCCTAGGCGGCGTCCTCGTCGAGGTGATGAACGACATCACCTTTCGCCTGGCGCCGGTGAGCAAGAAAGACGCGCTGGCAATGCTCGACGGCGTCAGCGGCGCGGCAATTCTCCGCGGCGTGCGCGGTGCTAAAGGCGTCGACCGCGCCGCGCTCGCCGACATCATTCAAAAAGTATCGAAGCTGGTCAACGACTTTCCCGATATCCTCGAAGTCGATTTGAATCCGATCTTCGCCACCGACAAAGGCGCTCACGCGGTTGACGTGCGTTTCGTCGTCGGCGAGCCGTTGCCGCAGCGCCGACGTTTCAGCCAGAGCGAAATCTTGAGCGCCATGCAGCGGATCATGAATCCGCGCGCCGTCGCGGTGATCGGCGCCTCGGCGGAAGACGGTAAGATCGGCAATTCGGTGATGAAAAATTTGATCAACGGCGGCTATGCCGGCATGATATATCCGATTCATCCCAAGGCCGAGGAAATTCTCGGACGCAAGGCATATGCGAGCGTGCTCAGCGTGCGTGAGGAAATCGACGTCGCGGTGTTCGCGATTCCGGCAAAATTTTGCGCCGGGGCCATGGACGAAGTGGGGCGCAAGCAAATCCCCGGCGCGGTGATGATTCCTTCCGGTTTCGCCGAGGTCGGCGAGCATGGCTTGCAGGACGAATTGCTCGGCGTGGCCCAGCGCCACAACGTGCGGATCATGGGGCCGAATATTTACGGATTCTATTACACGCCGCGTAACTTGTGCGCGACCTTTTGCACGCCCTACGATGTCAAAGGCAAAGTTGCCTTGAGCTCGCAATCCGGCGGCGTCGGCATGTCGATCGTCGGCTTCTCGCGCACCACGCGCATGGGTGTGTCTGCCATCGTTGGACTAGGCAACAAATCGGATCTCGACGAAGACGATCTGTTGACCTACTTCGAGCAGGACGACAACACTCAGGTGATCGCCATGCACTGCGAAGATTTGAAAGACGGCCGGTCCTTCGCCCAAGTGGCGAGCCGGGTGTCGAAGAAGAAGCCCGTGGTCATGCTTAAGGCCGGCCGCACGGCATTGGGCGCGCGTGCCGCCGCCTCGCATACCGGCGCGCTAGCGGGCAATGACAAGATCTACGACGACGTGCTGCGCCAATGCGGTGTAATTCGCGCCAAGAGTTTAAACGACTTGCTGCAGTTCGCCCGCGGCTTGCAGGTGCTGCCGACGCCCAAGGGTGAAAATATTATTATCATTACCGGCGCCGGCGGTTCCGGTGTGTTGTTGTCGGACGCCTGCGTCGATAATGACTTGTCATTGATGAGAATGCCGCCGGATCTCGATGCCGCGTTTCGCAAATTCATCCCGCCCTTCGGCGCCGCCGGCAATCCGGTGGACATCACCGGCGGCGAGCCGCCGACCACCTACGCCAACACGATTCGCTATGCGCTCGCCGAGCCGCGCATTCATGCGTTGATTCTGGGCTACTGGCACACGATCATCACGCCACCCATGGTATTCGCCAAACTTTGCGCCGAAGTGGTCGAGGAAGCGCGTGGCCAAGGTATCGACAAACCGGTGGTGGCTTCGCTGGTCGGCGATGTCGAAGTGGAACAGGCCTGCGAGTATCTCTACGAGCGCGGCATCGTCGCTTATCCATACACCACGGAACTACCGGTCGCCGTACTCGGCGCCAAGTACCAATGGGCGCGTGGCGCGGGTGAGCTATAGCCGAAGTTGAATTGCGCTGAGAACATACCCGCGCGTACGACCCCAGCAACGACGACTCCGAACTGGAGAGTTAGCGGTCAAGGAAGCGACAACAGAAGTCGAGTATCTATTCTTGCCCGATTCGTGGCAGGCTGGAAGGTGGTATCTACTCGATCTTGGCTCGCACGGTTCTGCTCCCGCCATCGTCGCCGATGATGATGTTCACGGTGACTGGATTGGTGAATCCATTGAGA
>JBGTCC010000774.1:0-6002 GCA_041749055.1 Thermodesulfobacteriota bacterium
GCGCCGCTTCTCGCGCAAGCGCCGCTGGTCTTCAAACTTGCCGTGCTCTTTGCGCTCGCGAAATTTCTCGCGCCCCTCCTGCTTTTCATCGAGCGGCATCTTTTCGAAATGCTCGCGCATCTTCTCGCGCCGCTCTTGCTGCCCTTCCAAGCGCTGTTCGCGCCGTTCCCGAAGCTTTTGTCGTAGTTCCCGGCGTCTCTCCGGCGGCATCTCGCGCAGAGTCTGAATGCGCCGCTTGATCTCTTCGCGTCGCTCCGGCGGCAGCTTGCGATACTCTTCCCAGCGTGTTTTTAAGCGCTCGCGCTCCTCCGGCTTCAGTTTCTGAAAGCGCTCGAAATTCCGCCTTGCCGTGGCCTTCTCTTCGGGCGGCAGTTTGCGCCAGTTGTCGAATTTGTTTTGTAGCTCGGTTTTTTCTTTGGGGTCGAGATTCTGCCAGCGCTGGTAGCGCTGGCGCATTTCCGATTTTTCTTCCTGCGACATTTTCTGCCAGCGGTCGACGGATTCCTGTTCGCTCTGGGCTGGCATGACCCCGGGCTGCGCCGATTGGCTCGATGCCGGCGGAACCAGCAGAAACGCCGCGAGACCGAAGGCGATCGCCGCTTTGCCAAATAGCTTCACTTGGGGGTCTCCTTCTTTTTCGCCAATGCCGGCTTTTGCGGCAGGGTATTCTTGGCTGGCTCGCCGAGCGACTCGGCGCGATCCAGTTCCCGCATCATTTCCATTTGTTTGACCATTTCCATCTCGCGCAGGAACTCCATCATTTTGAGCATCTCTTTGTCCGGCGGCGGATCGTCCTTGGTTGAGCCGAGGGCTGGCGGCGCGGCTGCCAGCAGCAGCGCCAAGGGCAACCAATTGCGGTGAATCATGGAGCGGTTTCTTTAGGCTGCGTTGCTGTTTTGATTTCCCATCGATTCGAGCAGATCCAGGTCATCCAGAACATCCATCGTGCGGAAGAATTCCAAGTTCTCCGCCACCGGGAGCACTTCAGTAAATTCATCATCAGGCGTGCCATTCTTGCCGGACCCTAGGCCGCCACCCAGGGTGAAAGTCAGCGCCACTACCACCACCGCGGCGGTGGCGAAGGCGGCCAGGTAGCCCGGTTTGAAAATCGCCGTGAGGCTTTGCCACCAAGTTTTGCTTTCGCTGGCTTGGTCGATCCTGTGGCGCAGCTCACGGTTATAATCCATCCAAAATTCTTGCGGCGGCGTGTCGGATTCGACTGCCAGTGGCAGCAGGGTTGCGAGTTCGTTCAAATAGCCCGAGCAGCCGGCGCAATTGGCGGCATGGGCTTGGAGCCGAGCGCATTCGGCGCCGTCCAAGTCGCCGTAATGAAGCAGCACGAGGTCTGCTTCGAAGTCTGCGCAGGCGCTTGCTGCCGGGTCGATTCGCTCCGTCATAATTCCTCCTAGACCAACTCAGCTAAGCTTTGCCGTAGCGTGGTGACTGCGCGGTGCAGATGCACTTTCACGGTGCCCTCGGCGGTTTCCATCATCTCGGCGATTTCCCGAATGGACAGTCCTTGATTGTTTTTCAGAATAAATGCCGTGCGCTGCTTCGCCGGCAGATTTTGCAGGGCGGCATCGACTTTTCGCGAGAGCTGTCCCGCCAGCACATGTTGTTCCGGCGCCAGCGGCCGAGCCGGATTATGGGACGGTTCCATTTGACTCTCGACGGTCTCGTCAAACTCGCCGGCGGAAGTCCGCTTGGCGCGCCGCTTGTAGTCGAGACAGACGTTGACGACGATGCGATAAAACCAAGTGTAAAAACTTGACCGGCCGTCAAAGTTCTTTAAATAAATAAACGCCTTTAAGAAAGCGTCTTGCGACAGATCCTTGGCCTCCTCGCGATCGCGGGCGAAGCCAAAGGCGATATGGTAGGCCTTCTGTTTGTGGCGTTCGATCAGTTCTTCGAACGCCCGGCGGTCGCCCTGTTGGGCCAACGCCACCAACTCCTCATCCCCAGAGTTCGCCAATTGGCTGGTCCTGCCTTTCGTCGATTCACGCGCCGTCGCATCACTCTGGCGGGGGCGGCGGAAGAATTCAAGTTCTTCCGCCGCTTGGAGGTGTGCCATGTTCGGCTCCCGGTTAGTTCTTCACGGCGTCGCGACGATCGGCCCGCAGCTCTTTGCGGTCGTGGCGCCGTTCGACGCGGCTCTGTTTCAATTCCCTGCGGTCGCCTTTAATCTCAGCCTTGCCCTCGGCGATCTCTTTGCGGTCTTGGGCGATTTCTTCTTTGCTCGCGCCCTTCCTGAGATCGCGGCGTAATTCTCGGCGGTCGGCGCGCAGCTCTTTGCGGTCCTTGCGCAACTCTCGGCGGTCGCTCTTGATCTCCTTGCGGTCCTGGCTGATTTCGTTGCGGTCCTGTCTCAACTCGGCTTTCTCGGCGGGCGTTATCTTGCCTTCCGCCGCGATCACCGGGGAGCCGGTTAGGGCCAAGGCCGCGACGAACAATCCGGTGCCGATAATTGATTTGTTATTCATTCCGAAGTCCTCCCGAATGGTATTTTGCGTTCTTCCTCATTTAGACGACGCAACCGGCGGTCGGTTTACTGGCTCCTAAAAGAAAAATCTCCGAACGGTTGTTCCCATCCGAAGCCCGGTAAGTTACGGGCTGGTTTAGGTCATGCGAAGCGCCGCCTCTGGATCTGGTTGCCCGGGTTGTCACGTCATTGCTCGGATCTTGGTTGACAAGTCGAAAGCCTTTGACTAGCGTCAATTTTATGGCGGTATTTGGCATTGGAGCAGCAACCAGAGTTCGCCGTTTCGCAGGCGCGGTGGCGTTGCTGTTTATTTTCTTTTTGCCGCTGCATCTTCATTTGTCCCTTGCGTCGCCACCCGGCAGCCAATGCAGTTGTTTGCAGAGCGCGCGAACGCACTTGGTTTTGCCCGAAGATTCCCCGACCGTTGTGCTCATGCCGCAGTTTACGGTCCTGCTTGAACCGCAGATAGCCGAATGGAATTTCACTGCGCCACGCAGTCCCTTTGTTCGTGGTCCTCCTTCCTCCCATTTCGCATAGTTCTTCAGACTGGAGCGATATCGGTTTTCCCTCCGTACGGTATATGTCGACGGCGGGAACCTTGTGGTCTCGCGAGGGAGGTTCATCATGGTTTCAGCCGTATTACGCACGCCATTACCGCTGGCGACTGTCCTATTTACAGTTTTATTGCTCGTTTCGGAGCGTGGCTTGGCGCAAAATTCCGAGCTCGAATCGTTGCGCGCATTGGTCAAAGGCATGGAGCAGCAGCTGCAACAGGCGCTGCAGCGAATCGACCATTTGGAAAAAGAGAAGGGCACCACGGCCACAAGGGTGGATCAAGTCGAAAAGTCAGTCAGAGCGGGACAAAGCGCGCCGTCGGCACTTAATCCAGCCATTGGCATGGCGATCGACGCCACTGCCGAGCAACGCAGCAAAGCCGGCGGGACGTTTAATTTCCGCTCGGCGGAGATCGGTGTTTCGGCTTCCATCGATCCCTACGCGCGCGGCTACGCGATTTTTAACGGTAGCAGAGACGGCGTCGAGGTCGAGGAAGCGGCGATGGTGACGACATCCTTGCCGTGGAATTTACAAGCGCGCGGCGGGCGGTTTTTCGCCGAGTTCGGCCGCTTGGCCAAGTTCCATCCCCATGAATATGCCTTTGTGAATACGCCGCTCTCGCTGGATCGCATCGTCGGCGGCGAGTCCAAAGCCGATGGCGTCGAGTTGAGCTATCTTTTCTCAACGCCCTTCTTCTTGCGCGGCACCGTTGGCAGTTACAACCAGCTCGGCGCGGAAAACCAGCGCTTGGATGACAACAAGTCCCGTTCCTGGAGTCGGTTTACCTATCTTAGTCGGCTCACTAGCTATTTCGATCTGACCGATAATCACAGTATTGAACTGGGGACGAGCCTCGCTTTTACGCCGTCAATCCGTATCGCGGGCGATCCGCAGGGCGGCAGCCGATCGTTGAGCGGGCTTGATTTAACCTACCGCTATCAGCCCCTCGGCACGCTCTATCAAGGCGTGACCGTCGGCGCGGAGCTGTTCGGCAACAGCGAGCGGCTCGAGCGCGACTCTGGCTTTCGCCGCATGTTCGCCGTCGGTGGCTATGCCTATGCCGAGGCCAAGCTCAATCGCCATTGGGCGGCCGGGTTCCTCTACGACAACGCGCCGAGCTTGGCGAGCCCTGGTAAGAAAACCCACAGTTATTCGCCTTTTTTGACTTGGAATTTGAGCGAGTTTAACCGGCTGCGCTTGCAGTACGGCTACTTTGACGACAAGGTGCGCGAGGATAAAGCGGAACGCGGTCAGCAATTTTTTCTGCAATGGACGACGGTGTTGGGCGCTCACGCCCATGGCTTTCGCACCCGCTAACGCCGCTGCAACATAGGAGACCCGCCATGCAATGGAAACGAAGATTGATTCTGAGCGCAGTGATTTTTGTCAGCCTTTTCCGGTTCGCCAGCGGCGCCCAAGCGCAGCCGATTCGCGTCGTCACGACGATTCCCGACTTGGCGGACATTACCAAGCAGGTCGGCAAAGAACTGGTCGAAGTTGAAAGCCTCACTCGTGGCGTCGAGTTCATGCATGCTGTGCCGGTGAAACCGAGCTTCGTGCCCAAGCTCAATCGCGCCAATATTCTCGTCGCCGTGGGTTTGGATCTGGAAATTTCTTGGCTGCCGGCGCTGTTGGAGCCGGCGAGCAATCCGAAAATCATGCCGGGACAGCCGGGACATATCGACTGTTCGACGGGGATTAGCGTGATCGATGTGCCGAAAAGCCTCGATCGAGCCGAAGGCGACGTCCATCCCAAGGGTAATCCGCACTACAATCTCGATCCGCTCAACGGTAAGATCATCGCGCGCAACATCGCCGACGGCTTGGCGCGTAACTATCCACAACATAAAGCGCAGTTCGAGAAAAATTTAGCGATTTATCTCGCCGAACTGGACAAAGCGATAGCACGGTGGCAAGGGATGGCGGCGCCGCTCAAGGGCGCCAAGTTCGTAGCTTATCATAGCGACTGGGCTTATTTCGCCAATCGCTTTGGTCTACAGCAGGTCGGCAGCATCGAAGTGAAGCCGGGAATTGAACCGACGCCAAATCACTTAGTTGGGCTCGCCCAGAAAATGCAGCAAGAACGGATTCCGCTGATAATTTATGGGCCACAGAGCGACCGCTATCCGAAGCAGCTGGCGGGACAGTCGGGCGCTAGCGTGGTGCGGCTGCAAAGCATTTCGGGCGGTGCCGCGGAGGCCGATAGCTATCTCAAGTTTATCGAGCACAATCTGAAGAGTTTGCTCGCCGCGATGAAAAAGAGTTAGACACCAACTGCGATGCAGCTCAGTAACGACACCGCGAGGAGAGGGTTTGCATGAGTAAAGCTCTCCCATTGGTTTCCTTGCGCGCGGCGACTCTGGGTTATGTTGGCGCGCCGGTGTTGCACGGTGTCGACTTGGATATCGGGGCTGGAGATCTGATCGCTATGGCTGGGCCCAACGGTTCCGGCAAGACCACGATCTTCAGGTCGATTCTGGGCTTTATTCAGGTGATCAGCGGCTTGCTGGAGCGTAACTGCACGCTTAGTGAGTTTGGCTATGTGCCGCAGAGTTCAGCGTTGGATGCGACCTTTCCGGCGACCGCGCGGGAGGTGGTGGCGATGGGCGGCTTCGGACGGCTTAAGCCGTACCAGGGTGTGCCGGCGCGCGAAAAGCAGCGGTTGCACGATGTCCTTGAACAGGTTGGCCTAGCCCATCTGGCGGACCGCTCGTTTTTCTCGCTCTCGGGCGGGCAGCGCCAGCGCATGTTGATCGCCCGCGCGCTGATGGTCGGTCCGAAAATTTTGATTCTCGACGAACCGTTATCGGGGGTCGACCCGGAGTCGCAAAAGGCGATCGGTGAGTTCTTGCTCAAGCTCAATCGCGACGAGGGAAAAGCGGTTTTCTTTTCGAGTCATGATCTGCGCATGGTGCGCAGCGTGACCGAGAAAATTTTGCGTGTCGACGGCGGCAAAGTGGCGTGGGAA
>JBGTCC010000775.1:0-6717 GCA_041749055.1 Thermodesulfobacteriota bacterium
ATTCGCCAGTAACAGCAAACGCGCCCGGCTCAAGTCAACATCGTCGGACACCACCCGGTTGCGGTTGTAATAACGATGAAACTCGCCCGCTAATTCTAATAAATAAAATACCATGCGGTGCGGTTCGAGCTCGCGCACCGACTCCTCCAAAACCTCGTTGAACAGAATCATCTGGCGGATCAATTCCAACTCTTCCGCCAGCTCCAAGCGCTCCACCGGCACCGAGTCGAGCGCGCCCAGGGCGACGCCGGTCTTGGCCGCTTGCTCGAAAATACTCGCCACCCGCGCGTGGGCGTATTGCACGTAGAACACCGGGTTTTCACTCGTTTGCTTTTTCGCCAACTCCAAATCGAAATCGAGATGACTATCCGACTTGCGCATGAGAAAGAAAAATCGCGCCGCGTCACGCCCCACTTCTTGGAGCACGTCGTCAAGGGGAACAAATTCACCGGTGCGTTTACCCATGCGCACCGGTTCGCCGCCGCGGGTAAGCTGGACCATCTGAACCAGCACTACCTGCAACGCATTGGCGTCGAAACCGAGGCCCT
Source organism: Thermodesulfobacteriota bacterium (assembly GCA_041749055.1). GTDB lineage: Bacteria > Desulfobacterota > Binatia > UBA9968 > UBA9968 > DP-20. The sequence continues at coordinate 549 of JBGTCC010000775.1, forward strand.
GCATGGCCGCCTTCAAGCGCGCCACATAGCCATGATGATCGGCGCCCCAGACGTTGATCAGTTTGGCAAACTGGCGCGCGAATTTGTTGCGATGATAGGCGATGTCGGCGGCGAAATAAGTCAGCTCACCGTCGCTCTTGATCACCGTACGATCCTTATCGTCGCCGAACTGAGTCGAGCGGAACCACTCGGCACCGTCTTGGGAATAGACCAAGCCAAGCTCGCGCAGGCGGGTCATCGACTCGCTCACTTCGCCGCGTTCACGCATAGCCGTTTCGCTGAAATAGGCGTCGAAACGAATGCCAAACTCGCCCAACTGGCCGCGGATGGTGTTCAATAAGGAATCGCCGCCATATTGGCGAAAGAACGCCACTGCACTGGCCTTGTCCGCATGCAGATATCGATCGCCGTCGCGAGTTTTTACCTCGGCGGCGAGCGTGTTGACGTAGTCGCCCGGATAACCGTCCTCGGGAAATTCCACCGGGTGTCCAAGCTGTTCGAGATAGCGCGCATAGAGCGACAAACCGAGATTCTCCATCTGGTTGCCGGCGTCATTGACGTAGTACTCACGCTCAACCGTGAAACCCGTCGCCTCATGCAAGCGCGCCAGGACGTCGCCGATCACCGCCACCCGGCCGTGACCGACATGGAGCGGCCCGGTCGGATTGACGCTGGCAAACTCCACCTGCACTTTGCGCCCATGGCCGATATCGATCTTGTCCTGCTTGCCGGCTGCGATCTCGCGTAACTGGGCAAAGTAAAACTTCGGCGCGAAAGCGAAATTCAAAAATCCCGGTCCGGCGATCTCTTGGCGCGCCAAGAGGCCGTCCGGATCGTCGATATTTTTGAGAATCGCTTCGGCAATCGCCCGCGGTGCTTTCTTAGCGCTCTTGGCCCACAGCATGGCGACGTTGGACGAAAGATCGCCAAACTCGCGCTGCTTTGGCGGCTCAAGCTGCAGCGGCGGGAGCTCTGCGATATTCAGCTCTCCCCCGCTTGCGGTCTTTTCGATAGCTTGAGTTAAAAGTGCCCTAAGATGACTTCGCATCGCGCTTCTTCAATATCGCCGCCACACCGGCCGGCAAATTCGCCACCAGGCCAGAGGATTCAATTGAAATTTTTTGGGATGAACAACTAACGATGAAGCAATGTAACTGAATGAAATGTCCCGTGCAAACCAATCCTCTAACCGCCATCAGGCGGCGCCATCATGCGCATGTCAAGACGAATGATACTTACCCCAGTTCTCGAGATGGAAACAGGGCAGCCCAAAACCGCCCGCACACCAAAGGCGGATCGCTGTGTGAATCGTGCTGAGCATCCTCTGGCGCGGTTCTGGCACACAGGTAAGAAAATCGCTGGGTGTTTTAACCGTTGGGGTTAACACGCATGGCATGGGAATCAGTCAATTGGCTTAGGGCTAGCGCAGCGAGAGAAACTTCGCGGGAACATTCTCGACTAGGAACAGAGGCCCAGACTCGTAGAAACGAACGCCCTCGGCGTGGGCCCCCTGGGCGTCGATGACAAGAATCGCCGGCGCCGGATCATGGCGCCGCGCCACCGACTCGGCCTCTTCCGCCGTGACACTTAAATGCACATACTGACGGTCGCGCGGTTCGAGACCGCGCTGGAGCGTCGACTCGGCCAGATCGCGCGCCGCGGCGAAATAAAGCTCAGCCGGCGGCTCGGTCGCCGTGCCGCCGAGATCGACGGGAAATGAATGGCCGTAGGTCGCGCGCACTTTAGCGCCGCGAATCTCAAAACGTTTTTTTTCCGCAGCGCCGATCAGCGCGCGCATCTGCCCCTCGGTGACATCGTAAAAGCGCTGCTGCACCAGGTTGACGACCGCTTGCCACGGCGCAAATCCCTCGCCGTCGATCGCCAAGGGATAATCCTTGGGTTTATGACGCAAGAGGAACGTCAAAAAGCGCGACAGTCGTTCTGGTGCCAGCGCCACGTTACCCTCGCTATTTTTTCGCCCCGGTGATCAGGTCGTAGACGTTGCAGGCGATGCCGGTGGCTTCGTAGCCGTCCTGGCCGGTGGCCTGGGCGATGGAAAACATCTGGTAGGCCAGGGCAACGAAGGGCATCGGCACTTCCATCTCGCGAGCCATGTCGAGGCCGAAGCCGACGTCCTTGGGCATCCACGACTTGCGCGGCTTGTACTTCTTGCTGACGATGATTTCCATGATTCGGTCTATGGCGACCGAATCCTGCTGGGAATTTTTCAGAATCGTACGAAATATGTCTTCGCTGAGGCCGCCCTTTTTCAGCCAAGCGCAGGTCTCAGCCAGACTCAAATGCACCACCGCGGCAAACATCGCCATGGCGTTTTTTACCAGCTTGGCATTGCCCAATTCGCCGACGAAAATGATCTTGTTGCCCATCGCCTTGAAGATATCCTGGTGCTGGTCGAAAACCGCTTTCGAGCCCGACAGCCAAAGCGACAAAGTGCCGGCGGCCGCCGCCTCTTCGACACCGCCCGCTGAGCCGTCAAGGATAGTCCAGCCTTTTTTTGAAAGCTCGGCGTCGACGCCGACGATGGTCTTCTTATCGATGCTGCTGAAATCGATCCACAGCTTCGACCCGCTGGTCGCTTCATGCAGTCCGCCTTTGCCCAAGCCGACTGCGTGCACGGCTTGGTTGTACGGCAACATCGAGCACACCACGTCGCACGACTCCGCCACCGCCTTGGGCGAGTCTTTGAACTGAGCGCCCTGGCCTTCCAAGCCTTGGCATTGCTCACGCCGCAGATCGGTGATGACCAATTTGTTGCCCGCTTTGATCAAGTTGGCCGCCATGCCACTGCCCATGCCGCCGGTGCCGATGAATCCTAGATTTGCCATATTGCCTCCCCAATTGTTCAAAATTCTTGTTGCGATCTTTGCATTAGGAAATTTCTTGGACTCGGAGGTTTCTCCCGCCAAGGCGCAAAGACGCTAAGTTCGGATTTGCTTTTTTCTCTTAAAATCTTTGCGCCTTAGCGCCTTTGCGAGAGATTATCCGAATCTTAGTTATTTGTGTCCCTTTGCGTTCTTCGCGGCCAATCTTCTCTTCGCTTGCGGGTTCAATCCAAGAGCCGCACCCCGGCCGGCCACAAAACCAGTACCACGGTCTCGCCAATCGCCCGCGGCGTATGCACCGACTGGGGATCGAGAAACACCACGTCGCCGGATTCGTACTCACCGGTCTCATCGCCGATCCTGCCCTTGAGCACTAGATAAAACTCACCACCCAGATGTTCATGCTTGACAAACGCTTCGGGCGAAGCATCGGCAGCGATGCGATAAAGCACCAGCTCGCGCTTCCCTTCCCGCGCCAAGCGCGACATCTCCAATCCATTGCCGAAGTCGCGCCATGGCAATCGGTCCAGAGCCGCTTCGTCGAGCTTAACCAAGAGAAAATCGTTGAGCGATCGGCGCAATACGCCAGTGCCATTTTCCGCCACGGCGTTTACCTATCACGACTGCCAGGTGAACAAAAGACGGGAAGGCGAGCTCGACAAGAGGCAACGTTGAGACCGCGTAGCCGGCACAAGGGCGATCACAACGGTGCGGCCAAAAGGGTGCGAGGTTTGGTTTATTTTTGTATTCAATCACAGTCGCCGTCGGCACAACAAGGTGAAATCACCATCGTTTACGCTTCGCACGCGAACAACGTGCCGCCGGCGCTCCTCTCCGAGGCGCAACGCACGGCCCTGAGCGCCGACGGCGCCGGCCTCGATTTCGGACCGCCCACCGCTTCGTCATCAAGTTCACCAACGGGCTCATCGCTTATCTCTCGGGCGACACCGGCATTCACAGCGCGATGAAAACGGTCGTGAACGACTACCACAAAGCGAATCTCGCGCTGCTCAATCTCGGACCGAACGCGGGGACCGTGAAGTCGGCCTTGCGGTTAATCTTTAGCAGGCAGGCTTGCTACGACGAATATGTTTTCTCATTTGACAGAGTGTAGTGAGCGGAAGTAGACATTATCACGACAATCTGGATTTATTGGGAGTGAGCGAAACGGCGCCACCCTCGTTCAATCGCGCTAGGCCGGCTGAACCAACCCTGTTAGTCAAACGAAGCAAGGAGTCACGATGCTCCGACCGCGAACGGTTACACTGCGTAAGTCGATCATGTCACTGATCACGGTGCTGGCCGCTTCGTTTTGCGCCCCCGGCGCTCACGGCCAGGATAAGATCCGGGTTGGCTATGGTTCTCTGAGCACAAGCTATGCCGCGATATGGGTGGCAGGCGAAGCGCGATTGTTTCAGAAAAACGGCATCGATGCGGAAGTTCTGTACCTGGAGAGCGCGCTCGTCCGCACGGCATTGCTCACCGGCGATATTGCCATGGGCGGCATGTCGGGGACGACCATGGCTGCGCCCCGCTTGCAAGGTGGGGATCCGATACTTATCGCGAGCTTTTCAAATTCGCTTCAGTACCGCTTGGTAGTGCGGCCCGATATTCGAACGGTTGCCGATCTCAAGGGCAAGCGCGTCGGGGTCGCGGGCTTTGGGTTGGGTGCGCACCGCGGGGCGCAGATCATGTTGGCCAAGCTCGGACTCAATCCCGATACCGATGTCACCATGCTGCAAATCGGCGGCGACCCGACACGCCTGGCGGCCTTATTGAGCGGTACCATCGATGCCTCGGTGTTCAATCCACCGCTGCACAAACGGGCGGCGGAAGCAGGCATGCGAGTGTTGGCGAATATTGAAGACATGGGATTTTCGGTTCAGGCCTCCGCGCTGGTCACTACGGACCGGTTCACTAAAAAGAACTACGATCTCACACGGCGTGCCGTTCGAGCGATCATCGAATCGATCCACCTGATAAAGACCAACCCGGAGATCACCAAACGGTCGATCAGAAAATACTTGCGCTTCAAAGACGAGCGGGACACGGAAGAGGCCTATCAAATCATGCGTGACACTCTGGCGAGAAAACCCTATCCGACCGTCGAAGGCGTCAAGGCGGTCCTCGAAGAGCTGAGCCCGAAGTTGCCCGCGGCAAAAACCGCTCAGCCGCGCGATTTCATGGATACCCGGTTCATCGATGAACTCGATCGCTCAGGTTATATCGACCGGCTGTACAAATAAAATTTCGCAGTCCAATCGCCGCGCCGGCCCGCGGGTCGCGCTCAAGGAATGCGGACAAGGATATCAGTCCATGATTCTTGGACCGAACAATTTGACCGCGTTGTCCCACAAAATCTTGCGCTTGTAGTCGTCCGCAATGGGTTGGGCGTCCAGATCGGGAAGCGCTCGTTTTGGCTCGATCGCATCGGGGTGAGGGTAATCCGTATTCCAGACAATGTTTTCGCCTTTTAGATCCGCCACCACATACTTGAGAGCCCGCTCATCGCTGTCGCAAGAGATCACGCACTGGCGCATGAAGTATTCGCTCGGGAGCATCCGCAATTTTTCCGATCTTCCCATGACGCTATTGCGCCCATGGGTATGATCATCCATGCGGCCAAGCCAGAACGGCAGCCAGCCGGCGTTGGATTCGAGAATCGCGATACGCAGTTTCGGAAAGCGCTCGAGGATTCCGGTGAAGATAAAATGGCCGAGCGTGGTCATGTTGTCGCAAGGGAATCCCAGCGCATGGTCTAGCCCGCGCAGTGCCAGCTCCATGTCGTCTTGCCGTTGGCCTTCAAGCTGGCGAAACGGATGAAAGCGCCGCTGCCGGTATTCGCCGTGGGCCGAGATCGGAAAGTCCAACTCAGAGGCGAGCGCCCAGAGCGCGTCATATTCGGGTTCATGCAGATACTTGCCGACCGGAAGAAACGGGTTACGCACTGATACCGCGCCAAGTTCGGTGACCGCGCGCCGCGCTTCCTTGACCATTTCGCCGATATCCGAACCAGGCAGGACCGCGACAAACTTCAGCCGCTTCGAATCGGCACTACAATAGTCACGGCACCAATTATTGTATGCGCGGCACATCGCAGCGCCCAATTCGAGATCCGTCAACGCGACCCGGTAAGCGAAGTTACCGTTGTTGCCGGTCGGCAGCAGGACTTGAATGTCCCAGCCATACTTATCCATGTCCTTGAGCCGGATCTCTGCGGACCACCACTGGCGATAAGCTTCGCCATACTTTTCCTCCAATACCGCCCAGGCACTCGCCGGCGGCCGGAGTTGCAGATCGCCTTTAGGAATAATTTTACCATCGGG
>JBGTCC010000776.1:0-3085 GCA_041749055.1 Thermodesulfobacteriota bacterium
GCGGCAACGACCCAGAGCAGCGGCCAACGCATCACGCCGACGGCGCCAAAAGCGAGCACGCCGAATAGCCAAGGCCGCAACCGGCGCGGCAACACTAGTGCCAATTTGATCACCGTCGCGAGCAGCAGCCCGGCCGCGACCTTCGACATGCCGCCCAGCGCCTGCTGCACCTGCGGCAGTGCGCCGAACTGCTGGTACAGCATCCCCATGCCGATGACGACTAAGAACGGCCAGCCGAGATAGCCAGCCACCGATACCGCGGCGCCACTCCAGCCGCCAAATCGATAGCCGACCAACACCGTGAGATTGAGCACATTGGGGCCGGGTAAGAGCTGACCGATGGTCAGGAACTCGGCGAACTCGCGCTCGGTCAACCAACGCTGCTGCTCCACCAATCCGCGCCTTGCCCAAAACAGCGCGCCGCCAAAACTCGACAAGGTGATTCGCGAGAATGTCAGGAACAAGTCCATCCGGCTGACGTATGGTTTGCTGGAATCTGATGGTTGCATGATTTGTTTGTTGGGATTTTCGCAGGACGGATTGCAAACACCGGATTTCAAGGAACTCCGGCTATCATACGAGCGCACCGCTCACTTTCGCCGCGCACCAGGAAATGACACCGCTCTGCAGCGCAGTTTCAACAGTCGACCCCGCGCGCGAGACTACCTCACGCGCTTCACCAGCCGGTTGCCCTAGGGCAAGCAGCACGCAAATCGCAAGCATCGCAGTGCGGCCAACGCCGCCCGCGCAATGAATCAGCACGGTCTCTCCACACTGCAAGCGCTGCGCTACATCATTGGCAAGATTCCAGAAACCATCCCGATCGTCCGGCGCACCCCGGTCGGGTATTTCAAACGGCAGCACCAAACATGGCACCGAGCCGTTATCCAGTGCCTGTGCGTACTCGTAAGACTTCATATGGATTTCATCGCGCTCGGTCAAACACACGATTGCTCGCACCGCATCGGTCCTCACCTGATGCCACACCCGCTCCAGCGCTTCGTAGCGGCCTGGTAAGCTGTGGAGCAGCAGTCGTCCAGAAACATCGGCTGGAAGATCGACACAACGAAACATGTTGTAACCCTCCCTAAATAACTTCTAACTGGCATTCCCGGGCGATCCAATTGTAAAATATAAGCGCAATGAGAAACATGACCGAGCACCAGTCCTGATTCATTCCAGCTTTTTTACTTGATAACGACCTAAAAAACTAACTAAGAGGATTTATTGGCCGAATCGTTGCTCGACCTCTGCTTAAAATATGCCTGGACCTACTTTCGCGATGCTACGAAATTCGGGAACCGGCGCCGAACGTACCTTGAACACCCTGCTCATCCGGCGCGTCATGAAAAGTTTCGTGCGCGCGTCAAGGCTTGGGTCTTTTCAAACGTTGCGTGAGGATTGGGCTCTAAGTCGACAGGTTCGCCGACTCCGAAACAGTGAAGTGAACGTCAACTTTGTCGCGAAAGCGCCGGATCAAATCGTTCAAAACGATTCATTGGCCGCCAATACTCGGCTCGTCCGACCATGTGCCATGCGATCACGAGGCGACGTCGTTGTTGACGATGATTCGGTCGCGAATGTATCTCACTCCGGGAACGTTGCTCGCGGCCTTGGCGGCGGCAATTTTTTGATTCTCGGTAGCGACTCGACCGCCGAGAAAAGCTGTGCCATCGACCACAGAAACTTCAACTCCCCTTATCGCATACTTAGCGATAGCCTTGTGTATGTCAAATTCTAATCGGTCACTCTCTACCTTTTTGTTTGTTTCTTTGGCCGGCGTTCTTATCGCCTCTTGGTTGTTCTTATGGTTTTTAAATGTCGGTTTTTCTTGAGGACGATCTGGAGCATCGGCGGCTTGGGATGGGCCGGTTTTGCTCGCTTGCAAAATCGGCGTAGCTGCTCCTGCATTGATGTCTTCTGGCTCTTGCGTCGAAATTGGCGGTTTGTCGGAGGCCGAGGGTTGAACGTCTTTGAATTCTTTAGACGGGTCTTCGTGACCAGCTGCTGGCTCCGCCGCGCCGGTTTTGACAGTCTCGCGCAGAATAGCCTCATCCAAAATTCGCGCGGCTATCTTAGCTTCATGCCAAATTCGCGCGGCTATCTCTGAAAGGTAATTTCTATTTGACTGCGAATAAAAAATCGCACCGACACCGGCTGCTGCAAAAACCCCCAAAACAAATCCACTTGCCCAACTTGCTAGACTCCGCTGCCGATGCATAGGTGCGCGTCTTTGTTCCCTCGCCCTGGAAAATTCTGGAAATTCCGCCGGCGGGGTTTGTAAGACCCAGGTTGACTGTTTTATTCTCTCTTCACTTCCCGTCTCATCCTGGTCGGCTAACCTTGATTTCTTTTTTGCCGGACCCACGAGTTGCAGGTCCTGCGCAACTTCTTCAATAGTATCGGCTGAAACTGTTTTCTTGGAACATGCGTAACAATTGACCAGAGCGTTATCACAAATCAAATTGATGAGCCGCGGAATCCCCTTCGAATATAGCGAAATTTTCTCAACCGCTTTTGCATCAAACAACACCTTCTCTTCGAAACCGGCGGTTTTAAGCCTAGACAGGATATAGAGATTAACTTCTTGGTCTTTGAGTGGGACCAGCCGGCAACGTAACGCCACCCTCTGCCTGAGCTGACGCAAATCGGGCTGATCCAGCCTTTCTTCCAGTTCGGGTTGCCCCACCAAAACAATCTGAATGAGTTTATCCTCATTGGTTTCCAGGTTGGAAAGGAGCCTGAGCTCTTCGAGCAGTTCATTGCTCAGCTGTTGGGCCTCATCCACCAGCACAGCGACAACGTGATGCTTATTGAGCTGTTCGACTAGATAATCTTTGAGCTGTAATGTCAGGGTTCCCGGGTTTTGGGTAGAGGGGGCTATACCCAGGTCGTTTAAGACGAAGCGGAGCAATTCGGTGGCTGTGAGTTTCGGCGTAGGGATGAAGGCGGTACGGATAACCACTGACGCCCTTTGCATATAATCCTTGACCAACCTCGTCTTTCCCGTCCCCGGCTCGCCAGTGATGACGATGAGGCCCTTACGCTTTTCAATGCCATAGCACAGACTTGCCATCGCCTCGCG
>JBGTCC010000777.1:0-2331 GCA_041749055.1 Thermodesulfobacteriota bacterium
GTAGAACTGGCTCGGCGACGCGTAGATCTCGCCGGCGGCGACCAGTTGAGTGAGCGCGCTGCCGGCCATCATGTGGATGCGCATGTTTTGTTCCCTAAGCTTGCGCACCCAGGCTTCGCCTTTGACTTTGACCATGGCGCCGATCATGCGGGCGCCGGTGTCTTCGCCGGCGATGCCCATATTGTCCTTCAATGCCGGGCGCATCAGGCCGTCGAAGTTTTTCGGCACATCGGCGCCATTGAGGTTGCGCTTGTTGTAGGACAGGCCGACGTAGGATTCGCGCACGGTGGTCCAGTAGACCAGCGTCTTGGACGCTCGCTCCTTGGCGTCCTCGGGAAACGCCGCCAGATGCGGCGAGGTGTAGGGCAGGAGCAACTGGCTGTCGCGGAAAGTCATTAATCCCGGCGGCGTGGTCTCGATGGCGTCGGCGATATAGCGGCGCGCTTTGGCTTCGGTGAGCAGCCGCTGCGCCAGGGCGCTCGAGCCGGTGCGAAATGTGTCGACGCTGACCCCGGGATATCTCTTCTCGAAGGCCGCGGCGATCTGCTTGTTCTGGTCGGACGCCAACGTGGTGTACCAAACCAGTTTGCCCTCGCGCTTGGCGCCTTCGAATAATATCTTCTCGCGGTCGGCGCCGGTGTAGCTACCCAGCTCGGCGGCGGTTTTGGCGGTTTGGCTCCACGCGAGGGATGTGGCGAGCGTGAGAAAGAATAGGGCGATGACTAGGATCTTCATGGTTTGGCCAGACTAGTAAAAATTATTTTGCCGCGCAACGCGCTGGCGCGCCGAAGATAAAGATAGATTTCTCCCAGGGGTCGAAATGACAAAGGAGCGATGCCCCGTTCTTTGGTTGACAGCCACGCCCTTGTCTCGGTAAGCTCAGAAAAATTGCCGGTAACCCAAGGAGGGTAATTCATGGCTTACGATATTTTGATCAAAGGCGGGCGGATTTATGACGGCAGCGGGCTGCCGTCTTATCTGGGCGACGTGGCGGTGCAGGATGGCAAGATTGTCGAGACCGGGCGGATTAGCGGCGGGGCCAAGCGGGTGGTGAATGCCGATGGGTTGGCGGTGTCGCCGGGTTTCATCGATTTTCATACTCATCTCGATGCCCAGCTGTTGTGGGACCCGTTGGCGACGTCTTCTTGCTATCACGGCGTGACCACGGTCATCCCCGGTAACTGCGGCTTATCCTTGGCGCCGTGCAAAGAACCGGATCGCGACACGATTTTGAGAAGCTTCGAGCGCGTCGAGGCGATCACGCTGCCGGCGTTGAAGGCTGGTGTGCCGTGGGGCTTTACCACCTTCGGCCAGTATCTCGACACTATGCGCGGCAATCTCGGCGTCAATGTCGCTTCGTTGGTGGGCCACTGCGCGCTGCGCCAATACGTCATGGGCGAGGCTTCCCTCGAACGCGCCGCCACGCCGGCGGAAATCCATCAGATGAAAGAGGTGCTCAAAGCCAGCGTGCGCGCCGGCGCCGCCGGTTTCTCGACCAATCAAAATCCCGTGCATATGTACGCCGACGGCACGCCGATCCAGAGCCGCTTCGCCACCGACGAAGAGATTATCGAATTGGCCTGCGCGCTCGGCGAGATCAATCAAGGCGCGGTGCAGATTTCCCGCGGTTCGCTCGGCGTCTCGGTGTCCATGCCCGATAGCGTAAAGTTATTCGAGGAAATCTCCAGCCGCTCCGGCCGCCCGGTGATCTGGCAGAGCATCACGCACCGCTGGGACAAGCCCAACGAATGGCGCGAGCTATTGGACCTGGCCGGAGAAACCATCAACCGCGGCGTGCAGTCCTATCCGCTGTGCAACGCGCGCTTGTTCAATAACCGGCTGACCATGAAGACCGCTCAGGTCTTCGACGATTTGCCGACCTGGAAGACGATTCTGTTCCTGCCGTTGGAAGAACGCATCAAGGCGATCAAGGATCCCGAGACGCGCAAGAAGATGCGCTACGAAGCGGTGGAAGATAAAAAATCGTCGCGTTTCTCGCGGCGCTGGGATCTGGTTTATTTAATCAACGCCGTCAAACCGGAAAACAAGCATCTGGAGAAAAAGAGCGTCGCCGAAATCGCCAAGATTCGCAACCAAGACGTCATTGATGCCTTCCTCGACTTGTCGTTGGAAGAAGGGCTGGACACCGAGTTCCAAACTTCCAGCACCAACGGCGATGAGAAAGCGGTGGCGGAAATCATCAAAAGCCCATACGTGCTGGTCGGTCAATCGGATGCGGGCGCTCATCTGATCTACGACGCCGGCTTCGGCTACGCGACGCGGCTGTTGGGCTACTGGGTGCGCGAAAAGCAAATCATGACGGTGGAAGAA
>JBGTCC010000778.1:0-2851 GCA_041749055.1 Thermodesulfobacteriota bacterium
CTACGGCGAACGGCACCTCTTCGAGACGAACATCGTTCAGATTTTTCAGATAGGTCGCCACCACGGCACGGTACTGCGGGTGCAGCGCCCGCGACATGAGGACGCGGCGTTTTTTTGCCGGCTGAATGCGCCGCGACATCAACACCGCCTCGGCGACCGCGGAAGCACCGTCGTAAACCGCCGCGTTGGAGACCTCCATGCCGGTGAGTTGGCAAATCAGCGTCTGGTACTCGAATAGCGCCTGCAGCGTCCCTTGGCTGACCTCGGGTTGATACGGCGTATAAGAAGTCGAAAACTCCGCACGAGAGATGATCGCATCCACCGCGCTGGGAATAAAATGATGGTAGATGCCGCCGCCTAGGAAAAAACTCCAGTCGACCGCCGAGTCATTGCGCGCCGCTAGAGCGGCCATGCGCCGGCGCACTTCCAGCTCGGTCAACCCGGCGGGCAGACCGATCACCGCCTGATCGCGTAACGACTGCGGCACATGGCGATAGAGATCTTCGACCGAGGCGCAGCCGATTTCGCGCAGCATGCGCTCTTTGTCAGCGCCAGAATGGGGGTTATAACGCATCAGCCTGCGCTATTTGTCTTTGTCTTTGTCTTCGTCCTCGTCCTCTTCTTCTGCGTCATCATCCTCATCCTCCTCGTCGTCATCTTCTTTCTGCTGCGCGACATACTCGGCATATTCGTCGGCGTCCATCAGATCCTTGAGATCGTCGATATCGGATAATTCGACGCGAACCATCCAGCCATCGCCGTATGGGTCATCATTAATGGTCTCAGGGTTGTCCGGCAAGATTTCGTTGGTCTCCATCACCTCGCCGCTCACCGGCGCGTAGATATCCGATACCGCTTTGACCGACTCCACCGCGCCGAAGGGATCGTCCTTGACGATCTTCTCTCCCACTTCAGGTAACTCGACAAAAACAATATCGCCCAGCTCTTCTTGGGCGAACTCGGTGATACCGATGGTCGCACTGGTGCCTTCGACCAGCACCCATTCATGTTCTTTGGAATATTTTAGCCCTTCGGGAAACTCCATCGCAAACCTCCTTCATGATCCATAATGGCTGCGCCGCTAACGGCGATAAAATGGTAATGAAACTATTTTTACCGGAATCTGCCGGCCACGAATTTCTACGTCGAGGCGATTATCGATCCACGCCTCAGCGCTGGCAACATAAGCCAAGGCAATGGCCTTGCCCAAGGACGGCGACTTCGTCCCGCTGGTAATCGCGCCGATTTTGACGCCGCCTTTGCACACGCTATACCCGCCGCGCGGAATGCCGGGCTCCAGCGCTTCGATTCCAACCAACTTGCGCGCCACGCCTTGCTGTTGTTGTTGGAGTAAGCGATCACGGCCGAAAAACGCCGGTTTGGCAAGCTTCAACACCCACTCCAAGCCCGCTTCCAACGGCGTCGTACTGTCATCCAACTCATGGCCGTAAAGCGGATAGGCTTTTTCCAGCCGCAGCGTATCGCGCGCACCCAGTCCCGCGGCAATCAGGCCGTGCGACTCACCGGCGATCATTAACGCATCCCACAATCCGAGCGCGGCGTCGCTGTGACAATAAAGCTCAAATCCCGGCTCGCCGGTATAACCGGTACGCGCCACCATGCAGCGGATCGCCGCGACATCGGCAAACACAAAGTGAAACGACTTGAGCGCCGCCAGCGGCTGAGCGAGCAGCGGCTGAAGGATGTCCTCCGCCACCGGCCCCTGCAACGCCAGCTGGGCGTACAAGGCGCTGTGATTTTCGACCTCGACATCGGCGCCGGCGCGGCGCGACAGCCAGGTGAAATCCTTGTCGATGTTCGAAGCGTTGACACAGATGAAATAGGCCTCGGGCTTGACCCGATAAATAATCACGTCATCGACCACGCCGCCCTGCTTGTTGAGCAGGAAACTGTACTGCGCTTGAAAAAGTTGCAAGCGCGCCACATCGTTAGCGGTGAGCCGCTGGCAAAACTCCAACGCGCCGGCGCCGCGCACTTCGATCTCGCCCATATGGCTGACATCGAACAGGCCGGCTTTGCCGCGCACCGCCAAATGCTCTTCGATGACGCCGCGGTACTGCACCGGCATTTCCCAGCCGGAGAACTCGACCATTTTGGCGCCGGCGCGCCGATGGGCGGCGTAGAGTGGGGTTCTTTTTAAAGCCACGGCCACCGCCGGGATCGCCGCTGAATGGACTTAGCGTTCACGCTGGAGAGAGTCTTTCGCGGCCTTTAAAGTATTGAAGAGCAACATGCAAATCGTCATCGGGCCGACACCCCCCGGCACCGGAGTGATCGCCGAGGCGCGCTCCTTGGCGCTATCGAACTCGACATCGCCGCTCAGCTTGCCGGTCGGCAAGCGGTTGATGCCGACGTCGATCACCACCGCCCCGGGCTTGATCCAATCGCCGCGCACGATGGCGGCCTTGCCGATGGCGACGACGACAATATCGCCGCGGGCGACTTCGTCGCGTAAACTCGCGGTGCGCGAATGACAGATCGTCACCGTGGCATGTTTCTCGAGCAACATGAGCGCCACCGGCTTGCCAACGATATTGCTGCGGCCGACGACCACGGCGTTTTTTCCTTTGGGGTCGCAGTCCACTGATTCGAGAAGTTTCATCACGCCGAGCGGAGTACAGGGCCGGTAGCCGTCCGCGCCGACGACCAAATTACCTTGATTGACCGGATGGAAGCCGTCGACATCTTTGTAAGGCGAAACCGCATTGAGAATTTTCTCCGAATGAATATGCGGCGGCAGCGGCAATTGGACCAGGATGCCATGTACATGTTTGTCTTTGTTCAGTTGGTGCACCAACGCCAGCAGTTCCTTCTCGGAAACCGTCGCCGG
>JBGTCC010000779.1:0-2297 GCA_041749055.1 Thermodesulfobacteriota bacterium
GACCAAAATCGACGCCGAGCTCGATGCCTTTTGTTATGATGGCGGCTTTTGTCAGGTGTAAAAGCGGCGCGTGGATTCTCAACCGGCTTATTCCCTCGACGCCCGCCTTGGTAGCGAGATTGGCCATGGCTTCAAAGGCGCGGATATATTCGTCGCGGCAGTCGGGGTAGCCGCTGTAGTCGAGCTGATTGGCGCCAAAGAAAATGTCGTGGGCGCCGATACGTTCCGCCAAGGCGAGGCCGAAGGACAGAAAAATCGTGTTGCGCGCCGGCACATAGGTTACCGGGATGCCCTGGGAGATTTCCGCCGTGCTGCGGCTTTTGGGCACTTCGATTTGATCGGTGAGTGCCGAGCCGCCGATGGCGCGCAGGTCGAAATCGATGACCAAGTGGCTACTCGCATTCAAAAAATCCGCCACCCGTCGCGCCGCGTCGAGCTCGCAAGCGTGACGCTGGCCGTAGCGGAAACTGAGCGCATGAATCGCGAAGCCGGTTTGTTGGGCGATGGCCGCGGCGGTCGCCGAATCGACGCCGCCGCTCAGCAAAACGACGGCAGGTGAGCCAGACATAGATTAAGAGCG
Organism: Thermodesulfobacteriota bacterium; assembly: GCA_041749055.1. Classification (GTDB taxonomy): domain Bacteria; phylum Desulfobacterota; class Binatia; order UBA9968; family UBA9968; genus DP-20. The sequence continues at coordinate 581 of JBGTCC010000779.1, forward strand.
CGGAACCTTGCTGCCTTCCATGGGATAGCGTTTTTGATGCCAGCCGATTATGCCTTCGTTGAGAACTTTCATATTGCGATAGCCGTTTTCGTGGAGCATGCCATAGGCCAAACTGGCCAGGTGATGGGGGCAAGCTCAATAGAGGACCACCGGCCGGTCGCGCGGGACGCTCTTTAAATATTCTTTAAACTCAGCCAATGGCGCCGACTGGGCGCCTAAGATATGTGCCTCGTCAAACTCCTCTTTGGTGCGAACGTCGATTAACACAGGCTTGGCGCCGGCTTTGATGTCCGCAATCAGTTGATCGATGCCGACAAACTCTGGCGTGACATCGGCGGGCAGAGTCTGTTGGGCAAACTCGGGATATTTCGACGGATCGGCATTAGCCACTGGGGCAACCAGGAGGATCAAAGCCAGCGCGACTGGGGCGCCGCAACTATATATTACGTTCGCGATTCGCGTCATGGTTTTACTCCCTGGACGGCATATTTGCTCAGTTGCGCCAGTGTGTCCAACGATTGGACGCCGGTGGTGCGCTGTCCGTTAATGATCCAGGTCGGATAACTTTTAATATCTTTCTCTTTGCAGGTTGCCGCAAGCGGCCCTTGGGAACCGCCGGGGCTGCATTCGACATAGGGAATGCGCTTGAGCGAGCTGCCGAATAATTTTTTCTGGTCGATACAATGTGGACACCAGGAAGCGCCGTAGAACTTGGCCTCGGTTCTCGTCAAGTGCTCTGCCAGTCCTTTAACCCAGGGGTCTTCGGGACCGGGGGCGCTGCCCCAATAGCCGGCAAAATAGAGATGTAACGCGACGATCACCGCTGCGCCAGCGCCGAGGCTCTTGCCTAACCATGGTCCCCAGGAAAAGTTCGGTAGATTAGCCGGCTTTTGTAATGTGGTCATTATAAAAATGACCGCCATGAGGCCGAGTGAAGTGAGGCAGTAAGGGCAGGCCGCTTTGAGCTCAAAGAATGAAATAGATGTCAGGTAGAGACTAAAAAGCAGGCCGAAGAGCGAAATCACCCAGGCCCAGCGCCATTGGTTATCCGCGTAACGGTTCCAGGCCACCGCGGCGAGCAAGCCGTAGGTTAATAATCCCCAGAAAGAAGTCGGCATGCCGAACAGCATCGACCATCGGCTGTTCAAGACGACATCGCAGTCGCTCCCTTCGACGCAGAATGCGACGAGCTTCGCCGCCCACGCGGTGTAGGTGAGATAAGCGGACAAGATCATGCCCAACGCCGCCAGAGCAAAGAGAGGCCAGTTGGGGCCGTCGCGCAGGAGCGCTTTCGCCGGTTGTTTACCTTTGGGGTTTTTCTTGTCGCTAGCCATCGATCATCCTTTCAACAGGGTTTCAATATCGTTTCTAAGCCGCGCTAGACCATCCAGCGCGCGGCTGTCGTAGTAACCGCGGATCTGCGCTTGCCCGTCGATCAAGACAAAGCGCGGGCTGTGTGGAATCATGCCGCTCTGCTCGGCGCCAGCGGGAAGCGCTGCGACGCTCAAATGGAAGCCGTCGCGGATAAGCTTGATGACTTGATCCCTTTGTCCGGTGAGAAAAAACCAGCGTTGCCGATCGGCTTCATGTTTGTCGGCGTAGGCGCTCAGCACTTGCGGCGTATCGCGATCCGGGTCGACACTGACGGAAACGAATTGGACATCGGGTTTCGCCGCGAACTCTTTTTGCAGCTTAGCCATCGCCGCCGTCTGCAACG
>JBGTCC010000780.1:0-2852 GCA_041749055.1 Thermodesulfobacteriota bacterium
GGGCGCATCATCCGGCAAAAATATTTTGACCAGGGCCGACCCTGCCCGGTGGCCATCAGCTTCGGCGACGATCCGCTGCTGCTCACTGCGGCAGCGAACAGCCTGCCCTGGGGCAAATCGGAATATGAATATGCCGGCGGCATCCGCGGCCAAGCCATCGACGTCGACATCGGCAAACACACCGGCCTGCCGATTCCGGCGTTCTCGGAAATCACCATCGAAGGCGAATGTTATCCGGACAATCAACTCCCCGAGGGCCCCTACGGCGAATGGACCGGCTACTACGCCAGCGGCGAGCGCACCGAGCCGATCATCAAGGTGAAGCGCTTGATGCACCGCAACAATCCGATCCTCACCGGCGCGCCGTCCTCCCGTCCTCCCGCCGGCTCGGACGACAACCTGGTGCGCTCGGCGTTCATCTGGGATCACATGGAAAAAGCCGGCGTGCCGGATATCCGCGGCGTCGCCTGTTTCCAAGGACGCTTTTTCACCGCCGTGTCGATCAAGCAGCGTTACCCTGGCCACGCCAAGCAAGCCGGCTTTGTCGCGGCCCAGTGCGGCGCCGGCGCCTACTTGGGCCGCTACATCGTCGTCGTCGATGACGATATCGACCCCTACGATCTCAATGACGTCACCTGGGCCATGTGCACACGCTCCGATCCCCAGGCCGACACCGACTTCATCCGCCGCGCCTGGAGCGGCCCCCTCGACCCGGTGATCCCAAAAGATAAGAAAGGCTTCAGCAGCCGCGCCGTCATCGATGCCACCCGGCCCTACGAGTGGATGAAAGACTATCCAAAAGTCTCCGGATCGAGTGAGGAGATGAAACAGTTGGCAGTGAAGAAGTACGGGAAATTCTTCGCGTAGCGAAGCGTAAAGGGTGAAGGGTAAGGGGTTAGGCGTTTCCGATCCGGACGCCTTACCCTTCACGCCTTACCCCTTACGAAAAGGAACCGCCATGGTGAAATCCAAACTCTTAGTACTTAGCCTATTCGCGGCGCTAATATTTCCTTCCCCGACCCCCGCCCAACAACTCGTCCGCGTCGGCTACAGCGGCACCGGCGTGGCTAAGAATTTACACAAGATCATCGAGCGTGCCGGCCTCTGGAAAAAGCGCAACCTCGATGTTCGGCTCATTTACTTTACCAGCGGCGCGACCATGGCCCAGGCAATGGTCGGCGGCGACCTGGACCTGGCGGACTCCGATGTGCCGGCGATGCTCAATGCCATCTCAGCTGGCGCCTTGGATGGCAAACTGATCAGCGTCTATATTAACCGTTTCCCCTTCGCTTTCGTCGTCCGCAACGACATCAAAACCGCCGATGATCTGCGAGGCAAACAAATCGCCATCAGCCGTTTCGGTTCCTCGTCGGACGTGACCACGCGCATGCTGTTGCGCCAATTCAACCTCGACCCGGAAAAAGATGTGCGCATCATTCAAGCCACCGGCACAAGCCGCGTGCCCGCCATGATCGCCGGACAGTTGCACGGCACCCTGCTCGGCACCTACGACGTGCCGATCATTACCGACTCCGGCTGCTGCCGCGTCATGGTCGACATGTTGGAACTGCCCATCGACTACGCCCGCTTTGGCCAGGTCGTGCCGAGCCAACTGTTGCGCAACAAACGCGAACTCTTGATTAAATTCGCCGAAGGATTGATCGAAGGCATTTACGTCTTCAAGACCAACAAAGAGCTCGCCATCTCAGTCCTCCGCGCCGAAGGCATCAAAAGTCCCGAGTACAGCTACCCAAGAGTCGCCGCCGCCATGCGCGAACGTCCCTTCCCTGAAGCGAAAGGCGTGCAAGCGGTCATGGATTCGGTCAAATCGCCAAAGTCCAAACTGACGCTTGCAAAAGATGTGACGGACGGAAGTCTGATCGAAGAAATCGACAAAAGCGGGTATATTGCAAAGTTGTATAAAAAGTAATTGTAAGCTTTTTCTAAACCTAATAAGGCCATGGCGGAATCGCAGGATCTTCTGATGTTGGAGTTTCTCTCCTGGGTAGCGAGCCGCCCGCGCACCTACGACGAGGCCATGGAAGCGTGGCAGAGCCACTGTCCGAGACAGACGATTTGGGAAGACGCGATTATCGAGGGGTTGATTGAGATCAATCCACGGCCTCAGTCTAACAACCCCGAGGTGATCCTCACGCCACGCGGTGGAGCGTTACTTAATGGGAAGACCGATAATCTTTGAAGACGGGGTTGATCAATTGACTCACGACAAATCACTAGCGAACGTGCTGCTGCTCACAGTATCCAAACGACAGCGCCGTCAGATTGGCGGGAAAGGAGCGCCCCGTCACGTCGTAGCCCGTTATGAGGAATTTTGAGCAGCATGGCTCCATCCCTTCAGCTTTGGCCGTATATTAACCCGGCCGGGTAATCAGAACCGGACCGCTGGAATGGCGCACGACTATCTCCGCTACGCTGCCGAGCACCCAGCGTTTCATGCCGGAACGCCCATGCGAACACATGGCGATCAATCCGCCGGGCGTCTTGCGCTCCAGCTCGATGATCTGGTCCCCAGCGGGACCTTCCTTCGTCACGCATGACACCTTGGCAACTCCGAGCTTCTTGACCTCGGTAACCATCTTGTCGAGATATTCACTCGCTTCTTCGCGCACGCCGGCAATCATCGCTTCGTAGGTTGCCGCGTCGAAGTCCCCGTCCCCTGCGTATACGCCGTAGGGAATGTGGTAAGCGCGGAACAATTCAATCTCTAGGTCGAGTTTCTGCGCGAGACCGGCGACCATCGGGAGCACACTCTCCGCCAGCTCGGACCCATCCAAAGGCACAATGATGGACTTCAGCGCCGCCTCGCCTGCTGACTTTGCCTCCTCCGTCGC
>JBGTCC010000781.1:0-18591 GCA_041749055.1 Thermodesulfobacteriota bacterium
CACCAGGGCACCGTAATGACTCGCGGCGCCCATGAAGAAGAGCATGGGAATTGAAAACACCGTGTTGGTTCGGGATGCCAGTGCCGCGCGCCGGCCCGCTCCCGCCGCCGCCGGCAACGCTTGTCCACCTGAAGCAACCTGATTGGTCGACGCCATGACGATCTGCTGTTTGGGCCAAATCACCAGCCAGACATTGAGAAACATCAGAATTCCCATCAGTCCGCCCACGGTAATCGTCACCCCGTAGGGCGAGGCAAAGAACACACTGCCGCCCATCTCACCGAGACGCATGAGATAGATCAAGAAACCGGACAAGAACGTAAACATCGCCCCCCAGCGAAACCACCACAACGCGCGCGGCACCAGCTTTTGAATCGCGCCAGTGCGCACCGCCGGATCGGTCTCGGCGAAGAACGGCGTCTGGATAAAATTAAAGTAGTAGAGAATTCCGATCCAGGTCACGCCGGATAGAAAATGAACCCACCGCAAGAAAAATAAAGTAAATTCATGCATCGCTGATCTCTCCTTTTGTCGTATCGTTTGAACCGTATGCTGACCAACAAACCGACTCGGTATGTTGCGTTTATATATTCGGGGATGGTCAATTTTGTCAAGGAATATTCACTTCTTTAGCGTTAGGCGAGAAATTTCTCAGCGCCAAACCAGGGGCCATGCGCTGGCAGCGATCGACACCCCGCAAGCGTCGCCGTGACAATTACGATTTGCTTGACCTGACTAGGGATCTATGACATTTTTCCTGCTATCTTTTCTGGCCGGCCCGTGGAGATTATCTGATCCAAGAGAGCAAATCTGGGACGCTGGCGGCGCAATCGGCCGCCCCGTCCGATGGTGAACGGAATATCCCGCTACTGACGGGACTCAATGATCCGTTCAGCTATGTCAGCGACGAACTCAATCTAGTCGAAGCAAATCTTACGCGGGCGATCCGCTCGCGCGAGCCTCAGCTCACCGACATCTCCGGTCATCTGATTTTCGGCGGCGGTAAACGCGTACGGCCGATGGTGACAATCCTCGCTTACGCCGCTTTCGGCGGCAAACAGGTTCAAGACATCGTCGATATCGCCACGGCCATCGAGTTGATTCACACCGCGACGTTGCTCCATGACGATATTATCGATGGCGCGGATACCCGCCGCGGGAAAGTTTCGGCCTACAAAAAATTTGGCTTGAAATCGACGCTGGTAGCCGGCGACTTTCTGTTCATCAAAGCCTTTGAATTCGCTGGCAAGTTCGATGAGACCGTGGTGCAGTGGACCGCCGATGCCTGCACATCGTTAACCGAAGGCGAGATTCTCCAAAGTCATTTCAACCGCAATCGCGCCGTGACCGTTGACGACTATATCGAAATCGTCAAGCGCAAAACCGCCTCGCTATTTCACACCGGCACTAAAGTGGGCGCCTATCTTGCGGGGGCGAGCCAAGCCATGATCGACGAGACCGAGCGGTATGGCCTGAACATGGGCATCGCCTTCCAGATGGTCGATGACATTCTCGATGTGGTCGGCCACCCGGATCTGCTCGGCAAGCCGATCGGCATGGACCTGCGCGATGGCAATCCAGCGTTGCCGATCATCTTGGCGCTCAAATATGGCGACCCAGCGGTGTGCGCGGCGTTCGATTGCGACAACCCGTCCGAAGCGCAAATCGCTCTAGCCATACAAGCGATCAAAACCGGTCCGGCCATCGCCGAGGCCAAAGCCCTGGCCAAGCATTCGGCGCAGGACGCGTTAAAGTCAATTCGAAAACTCCCTCCTTCGCAGTACCGAAACGGTTTGAAAACCCTGGTTCAACTCATCATCGATCGAGACTTTTAGAAAGCCAGAACCGCGTGTGCCAGCGACTTCGCTGCTGGCCCATGCTGAATTGCATTTCAATTCATGTCAGTCCAAAGCCATCCGCGCGACCAAGCGGTTCAGGGAATGTTCGACCGGATCGCCGGCCGCTACGACCTGCTCAATCGCGTTATCAGCTTCAAGCTCGATAATTGGTGGCGCAAGCAAGCGATCGAAATCCTTATCCAAGGTAACGCGCCGCTGATCGTCGATCTCGGCACCGGCACCGGGGATATGGTCTTTAGCGCCATGAAAAGCGCTCGATATAATGCCCGCATTGTCGGTCTCGATTTTTCCCTGAACATGCTGCATCTGGCGCAAGCCAAGCGCGCTCTGCAGCCCAACACATCAGCGACTTCGTTTGTCCAGGGGAGCGCCATGGCGTCGCCCTTCAAAAGCGCCGCCTTCGATGGCGCCATGAGCGCTTTCGTTCTGCGCAACGTATCGGATCTCGGCGGATTTTTTACCGAGGCTTATCGAGTCCTAAAGCCCGGCGGCAAATTGGTGACTTTAGATATGTTTCCGCCGCAAAAGAATTGGTTCACGCCGCTCTATTGCCTCTATTTCTATCGCCTGATGCCGTGGATCGGCGGACTACTCGCCGGCGACCGGAGCGCTTACCGCTACCTATCCAACTCGGTGCGCCAGTTTCATCCACCGGAAGTGGTTTGCGATAAGATTCGCCAAGCCGGCTTTACCCAGGTCACCCTACGTAAATTCCTTAACGGTGCGGTTTGCATGCACATCGCTGAAAAAGCGCGCGGCGTAGGTTCTGCATAAGAAGATGCAAGGTTTTTCCAGCAGCTTTTTGATTTTCTTCTACCAGATTGCTTTGGGCGGCATGTTCGCCCTGGCCGGCACGCCGTTTCAGGAAATCGAGAGAGGGTTTTACAAATCCACCGCCGGCGTCTTGTACTTCATCGCGCTGCTGGGATTTTTCGGAAAGATCGTTTTCTATCTGCAAGCGTTCAGCCACCCCATAACCCTAGGCCTGGGCTTTGAGATAATCTTTCATAGCGCTTTCATTGTCGCGTTTACCGGCTACATAATTTCTCTTTGGGGCGAACGGCAAGTCTTTCGCGCTCGCAGTTTCGCCGCCACGGTCCTCACCGGCCTCGCCGGCTTGCTCTTCACCACTCATAGTTTTTCCAGTGCGCCACTAATGTCTGTGGAGACGGTGATTTATCCGCTGGCTTTTTTTCTCTCGTCGCTGCTCCTCGGCGGAGTCACGGTGGGAATGTTGATCGGCCATTGGTATTTGATCGACACCGGGCAAAGCCTCGACCCGTTCATTCGCATCTACAAATTTTTTATCTACGCCTTGGCCGCCCAATGCCTGTTTTATCTAGTTGCATCCCTGCTCTTATTTTTCGCTGGAAACGCGGCCAGTGTCACGGGCCTCGATCGCCTGTGGCAACGCCATTCGACGTTGCTCATCACCCGACTCATGGCCGGGCAATTCGCGCCGCTGATATTGTCGTGGATGATCTGGCGCACTCTGCAAATACCGCACACTATGGCGGCAACCGGGCTATTCTATATCGCGCTGCTAGGGGTTTTTGTCGGCGAGATACTGGGCCGGCAGATTCTCGCGCTCACGGCTCTGCCATTTTAGTCTCTGTGCGGAGATCCCTCGCCGCTTAACGATAGGTTTTGATCTTAGTCACGCGCAAACCGGCCGAAGTCCAACCCAGATCGTAACCAACCTGTTCGCCAACGCGCAAATCAAGCGCTGACTTGACCGTGCCCACCAGATCCACCAAGTCGTAGGAAAACGTCAGCTCACGACCGCTCTCGGTACGCACCACGCCGGTGTTGTTTGACGGAAACAACTTCGTGATCATGCCTTGGTGATACATATCACCGCGGTCTGACAGCAACGGGTCTTTGTCTTGCTCATCCATTGGGTGTGCGGAACCTGGACCGAAACTGTTTGGTCACGGCGACCAACCGTCACCCGTCGAACAGCGGCGCGAGAATATCCAAAGGTTCAGCTGACGGGGTGTTTTTGTTGCGCAATCCGGCCTTGCAACTCCATGAGCCCGTCCAGGACGGCCTCTGGACGTGGCGGGCAGCCGGGCACGTAAACGTCAACCGGAATGATTCGGTCGATTCCTTGAACCGTCGCGTAGTTGTCGTAAAAGCCGCCGCTGGCGGCACAAGCGCCAAATGCCATGACCCATTTGGGCTCGGACATTTGCTCGTAAACCCTTTTCAGCACTGGCGAAAGCTTATGGTTGACCGTTCCAATTACCATCAGAAGATCCGCCTGACGCGGGCTAAAGCGCGGCAACAGGGCCCCGAACCGGTCGATATCGTAGGGCGACATGGATAACGACATATACTCCATGGCGCAACAAGCCGTCGCAAACGGATACGGGAACAACGAATACTTGCGCGCCCAACCCAACGCTTTGTCCAGACGCGTCAATACCACCGAATCGACTAGCAGCCGGTCTTGGCCAAAGTGCGAATCCGCTTTCGTCATCGCTTGATCTGTTGGGTTCAATTGACCACCTTCAATCTCGAATTAATTCGTAACTGACGGTACTCTGTTTTTATGTTGTTGACAAATCAACCGGACCACCGCGTCGAAGGATAGTTGAAGATGCGCCGGTGCCAAGAGTAACTTCGGGACCCCAACCAACAAACTGCAACTGCATATGGCGTGAATACACCGTGCGCTCATTTGGTAACGCCGTTCGGCGGTTCGCCCCCCCTGATCCCTGCAACAAGTAATTTGAATCGACGTACCGGCCTTCGTTCGGCATCCCCGGAGATTCGCAACTGCACACCACGATCGCCGAGAATAATTCAGCCCGTCACGGTCACCCTCGATACACTAATTGCTTGAGGATTTTCAGTAAGTTCTCATGGCTACGCCAGGCAAGTAAATGCACTGATCAAAACCTGCGACTAGGAGAATCACCAAAGAGCCGCAACGTCGTATTGGCGCGTCAGTACCCGACAGGAACAAGCAAGCTTGGCCCCAATATTTCGCGAGTTAAAGACAATCTAAAGAGTCACTTTATACACATAACAGACTGATTTTAATACATATTTCCATATAAACCTTGACCTGGCGAGGCAATTCCTATATAAATAACAGTGAGAATTTCATGCTGCTGGCACGATTACACATGACGATTAACGGTTCGGCCCAATACAAGAAAGCGATATGGCTATTTACACAACAGTGACGAAAAAAGAGATCCTGAACATTGTCGATGAATTCATGCTCGGCGATTTGGTTTCGTTTACCGGCGTTAAAAATGGCTCCGTCAATACGCACTACCTGATCGAGACAAAAAAAGGGCGATTCTTCGCGAAAATAGACGAAGTGAAAGGCGAACTTGAGGTCAAACAAGAACTCGATTTGCTATTACACCTACGCAAGCAAAATTATCCCTGCCATCAACCCCAGAAAACTAAGACCGGGCGTTTCACAATCGATCTACAGGGTAAATGTTTGACCGTGACTCGCTATATCGACGGGGTCGAGCTTCCGGTAACCACCATCACCCCGACCCACTTGACCGCTATCGGTCACGCCTTGGCGAACCTGCACCTCCTTGGCAGAAGCTATAAAAAGGGCATCGATAATCGTTTCGGCTTCAATCGCATCGTTGGCATTTACCGCGATGTCAGGCGTCAGTTGCCGCCCCATTTAAAAAACATCATTAGAGTTCTCGACGATGAGTTCGGCTACCTGGAAAACTACTTGGACAACAACTTGCCCAAGGGGATTATTCACGGCGACCTCTTTCCCGACAATGTGAAATTCAAAGGAAATCGTCTTACCGGTGTGATGGACTTCGAAGCAGCCTGCCGCGGCAAGCTGATTTACGACTTAGCTACCGCGGTTAACGCTCTGTGCTTCATTGAGGATCGCTACCAAATCGACCGCTTCGAAGCATTGATCACCGGTTATGAAAGCTTACGGCCCCTGTCGCTGCCCGAATGGGACTCGTTCCCCAACGAACTGAGGTTTTCCGCCCTGCGTTTCACCGTGACTCGAATCAAGGATTTTTATCTCAAGAAAATGGATGAAAGCCTGCGAGTCCACAAAGATTACAAAGAGTTTTACGACCGATTATTAATCTTAAGGCGGGAAAAAAGCGGCGGCATGGAGGATATCTTACTGGCGATGGCCACCGGATACGACTACCGAAAATACCAGAAATCCAAACCAGCGAAATAATGCGACGCGCGGCGTAAGCTGTTAAAACTCAAGTTTTTGAATCTTCGATTGGGCATCGCGCCGAATCAAACGAAACAGCGTCACCACCGCAATCAACGATCCGATTAGGAACAATAGCCTCCCCCCGGTCAGAACGACGTAGAAAAAGTTTAGCTTTACCCGCGCGGCATTGTACTTTTCTCGATTCTCGGTCAGGCGACGCAACACCTCTTCATTGCGCTGCTGATCGAGCTGTTGAAAATTGCGATAGGACTCTTCTAGTCCGGTATGGGCGGTTTTGAGCAACAGGTTTTGATATTTGGCGGTTTCTACCGCACCAATAATCCAATTGCCCATGCCGAGCAGCAGACAACCTAATCCGGCAATCATGAAATAATTGGAGTAGAGTTCGCGTATTTTCATGCCAAGTCGCACATCTCGATCAAAGCGGATACCATTCAATCTCGCCGAGGAGTCGTTCGGTAAGTTGCACTGCCTGAGCGGGTAGCTTAGACTTAATGTGATGAGCAGTTTCGTAATCGGCGATATCCATGGCTGTTCGGAGGAGCTGCGCCATTTGGTTGACGCCTTACCGGTTCGGTCTGGCGATGAAATGGTCTTCCTCGGCGATTACATCGACCGCGGACCCGACTCCAGCGGTGTGGTTTCTTTTCTGATTGAGCTTAAGGTGTCCCTGAGTGAGAATAAACTGGTATTCCTAAAAGGCAACCACGAGGACATGCTGCTCTCCTATCTAGAATTGAGCGGCCACCATGGAGAAATGTTTTTGCTCAATGGCGGGCGGGCCACCGTGCAAAGCTATGGAGTCACCGCCGACATCAACCTGTCGCCAAATCGCCTCCAGACCGCGATGCCCCCGGCGCATCGAGAGTTCTACCAGTCACTGGAAAGTTATTATCTGACCGGGCCCTACCTTTGCGTCCACGCCGGGATACATCCGCTCAAATCCTTGCAAGAACAGACCGACGAAGAACTGCTGTGGATTCGCGACCCGTTTCTCCACAGCCCCCATGCTCTCCCGTACACGATACTTTTCGGTCACACCCCTCAACACGCTGTGCTCTACCACCTGCCCTACAAAATCGGCCTCGATACTGGCTTGGTTTATGGCAATATGTTGACTTGCATGGACACAGATGAGAAGATTATTTATCAGATCGGCCGAGGCAACAAACGCGTCAGTAAAACCTCCATTCAGCAAAAGTGGAATTTAGCTCCAGCCACTTTCAGGTAGGTTGATCTTTTTACCATCCCGTCATAGCCTGTCGCACGGTTTGGCGGTGTAGCTCAGATGGTCAGAGCACGCGGCTCATATCCGCGGCGTCGACAGTTCGACTCTGTCCACCGCCACCAAATCTCCCCCCCGAGAATCCAACGCTTACAGGTGATTTGCAACTTGAGGGATTCTCGGGGGGACGTTTTGGTAGCGTATCGAGGCACTCATCAGAATTTCTCATGCCACGCCGCGCACCGGTAGCGTTCGTGCATTAGGCGAGTTATCCGGTCACCCGGGATCGCGCTGAAGTCCTCTTCGGCGGTCCATTCCAACCGCAAAGCATCGCGCAGTTTTGCCGGGGCGACTTCCAGGTTAACCAAGAAATCGCCATGATTTCTCTGGCGACGATAATCCGGCTGCTTACCGGGCATACATAAATAACGCTCAATTAAGGAAAAATCGTAATGCAGCAAGAACGTGCCGTGAACCAGCACATACTCACGTTTGCGGTATTGCGCGTTGCCGGAAAACTTTCGTTCGCCGAGGGTAAGATCGCTGAGCCCCTTGACCGACACCGGTTGGGTGGTCAGCGCCTCCAGAGAGCGGCGATGACGGGCGAGCACAAAATCAAAGGCCGCCTTGACTTGGGCGCTGGGAAAATTGTCCTGCCGGAGAATCAGCGAGTAGTTCAAACAACCGGGGCCCTGCATTACGGTTCCGCCGCCGCTACAACGGCGCAACACCGGAATGGCATCGGCAGCGCAGGCAGCACTGTCGACTTCATCGCGCCATTTATTGCCATGACCGAGCACGACAAAGTATTGGACCGGTTGCCAGATGCGCAGCAACTCCTCGCCACCGCGGGCTTGTTCGAAAAATTCTAGCAAGGCTTCGTCACACGCGAGATTTTGCGCCGCGTCGGGGAAAGTAAGATCAAGATATTTCATTCGCGTTAGTTGATTTTACCGCAGTTTTGTTGTTCCTTAAAATTCCGGAGCTAGTGCTAATGGGGTTCGAGAACAAACCCGCTGCCAACGGCAGCACCGCCAACGACGAAAAGGACAATGGCAAAGCCGCCAAGTCGGACCGTCATAAATGGGTCGCGTCGCTGGAATACATCCTGGAATCTATCTTAAAGAACGAAGAACCGGAACAAGCCGCCCTGTTGGTCGAGGAGTTATCCGACCGTTTGCGCCAATCCGGTCTCAAGATTCCTCTGGCAGTCAGTACGCCCTATATCAATACGATCGCGCCGGAAAAGGAGCCACCCTATCCTGGCAACCGCGAGATCGAGCGGCGCATCAAGAGTTACGTGCGCTGGAACGCCATGGCCATGGTGGTCAAAGCCAATCGCCTTCATGCCGATATCGGCGGCCATATTTCTACCTACGCATCGTCGGCAACGCTCTACGAGGTTGGGCAAAATCATTTCTTCCGCGGCAGCGACGGCACCAACCTGGGCGACATGGTTTACTTTCAGGGCCATGCCTCCCCGGGCGTTTATTCGCGCGCCTATGTCGAACGGCGCATCGACGCGCCGAGGTTGCATCATTTCCGCCAGGAGCTCTCCAGCGTCGGCGGTATTTCCTCCTATCCCCATCCGTATCTGATGCCCGATTTTTGGCAGTTTCCCACCGTATCCATGGGGCTGGCGCCGATCATGTCGATTTACCAGGCGAGGTTCGTTCGCTACCTCAAAAGCCGCGGCCTAATTAGCGGCGACGAGCCGCGGATATTTTGCTACGCCGGCGACGGCGAGATGGATGAGCCTGAATCTTCCGGCGCGCTAACTTTGGCATCGCGGGAAAACCTCGACAACTTGGTCTGGGTCGTCAACTGCAACCTCCAGCGCCTCGACGGACCGGTGCGCGGCAATGGCAAAATTATTCAAGAACTTGAAGCGTTGTTTCGCGGCGCCGGTTGGAACGGCATTAAGGTAATCTGGGGCTCCGACTGGGACCCGCTGCTCGCCAAGGACGACAAAGGACTTTTACTCAAGCGTATGGAAGAGGCCGTCGACGGCGATTATCAGAAATACTCCGTGGAGCCCGGCAGCTATACCAGAAAGCATTTTTTCGGCAAGTATCCTGAGCTGCTCGAAATGGTCAATTACATGTCCGACGACCAGATCCATAAATTGCTGCGCGGCGGACATGATCCGATGAAAGTCTATTCCGCCTATAAAGCCGCGGTGGAACATAAAGGCGCACCGACGGTCATCCTGGCAAAAACCGTCAAAGGCTACGGACTGGGCGAAGCCGGCGAAGGCCGCAATATTACTCACCAGCAAAAGAAGTTGAACGAACGGGAGCTCCGTGAGTTTCGCACGCGCTTCGATATCCCCCTGCCGGATGAAGAAGTCGTCGAAACGCCTTTTTACCGCCCGCCTCTCGACAGCCCGGAGACCGAGTATCTGTTGGAGCGGCGCAAGCAGTTGAACGGCTTCGTGCCCGAACGTAAGGTGCGTGCCAAACCGTTAAACGTCCCCGCCGACTCGGAGTACACGGAATTTTATAAAGGTTCGGGCGGCCATTCGATGTCGACCACCATGGCGGCCGTGCGGTTGCTCACCAAGCTGTTGCGCCATGAAGGCATCGGTAAACGCATCGTGCCGATCATCCCCGACGAAGCGCGTACCTTCGGCATGGATTCCTTGTTTCGCCAGATCGGCATTTATTCTTCCAAAGGGCAGCTCTACGAACCGGTCGATAGCGAGACTTTGCTTTTTTACAACGAAGTGAAAGATGGCCAGATTCTCGAAGAAGGCATCACCGAGGCCGGTTCCATGTCGTCGTTCATCGCCGCCGGAACTGCCTACGCCAATCTTGGCGTGGATATGGTCCCCTTCTACTTTTACTATTCGATGTTCGGCTTTCAGCGCATTGGCGATCTCATTTGGGCCGCCGCGGACAGCAAGAGCAAAGGCTTCCTGCTCGGCGCCACCGCCGGCAGGACCACGTTGAATGGCGAAGGGTTGCAGCACCAAGACGGCCATAGTCACTTGCTCGCGAGCACGATTCCGACCTTGCTGACCTACGACGCCGCCTTCGCCTACGAGATCGCCGTAATCGTTAAAGACGGTATGCGCCGGCTCTACGCCGAGGGCGAGGAAAGTTTTTACTACCTGACGCTCTACAATGAGAGCTACGAGATGCCGGCTATGCCTGAGGGAGCCGAAGAAGGCATACTCAAAGGCCTATACAAAGTGAAACCGGCGACCAAGGGTAAAAAATACAAAGCGCATCTGTTCGGCAGCGGCCCTATCCTGCGCGAAGCTTTGCGCGCCCAAGTAGTCCTGGCCGAGCAATTCGATGTCAGCGCCGACGTCTGGAGCGCGACCAGCTACAAGTTATTGCGCGGCGACGCCCTGCGCATAAAACGTTGGAACATGCTCCATCCCACGGCTGTGCCGAAGAAATCCTATCTCGAAGCGATTTTAGAGAAGGAGGAAGGCGTGTTTATCGCGGTTTCCGATTATATGAAGATGGTGCCGGATCAAATCGCGCCGTGGATTCCCGGCGGATTGATGACCCTCGGCACCGACGGTTTCGGCCGAAGCGATACCCGTGCCAACCTAAGACGATTTTTCGAAGTGGACGCCGAACTGACGACCCTTGCGACACTCTACGCATTGCACCAAAAAGAGGCATTTCCGGCGCAAGTCGTTGAAGCAGCGATCCGCAAGCTCGGCATCGACCCGGAAAAACCATTCCCATTCTATCGATAAGCAAACTTAAAACTTGACAGCAGCGACATTTCTCCATGGACGTAAAACTTCCCCAACTCGCTGAAGGCGTAGAGGGCGGCACGGTGGTCAGCATCTTGGTCGCCGAAGGCCAGGTGATCGAGAAAAACCAGCCTTTCATGGAACTTGAAACCCAAAAAGCCGTGGGCTCCATCCCGGCGCCCAGCGCCGGTGTGGTCACTAAGATCCATGTCAAGCAAGGCATGGAAGTGAACATTGGCCAGACGCTAATCTCCATCGAGACCACAGCCGTGAGGACTCCAGCTGCAGCTCCCGTGGCGCAAGCCAGTACGGATGCGCCAGTTAACCCAAGCAGCGCCCCAACGCCAAGCAGTGGACAGCCGTCGAGCTCGGTTCAAGCGACAACCGCTACGCCCGTTGACGACTACCGCTACCAATCGAGTAGCGGCATGGCACCGCCCGCCGCACCGGCGCTGCGCAAAATCGCCCGTGAACTCGACCTCGACTTGACCAGGATTCGCGGTAGCGAAGCAGGTGGGCGCATCAATATGGCCGATCTAAGAGCCTATGTTCGAAAGCTCCAAGATCTCGCCTTTCAAAACCCAGCGCCGGCAGCTCCGGTGGCCGCGGCATCACCGACGGCAAGGCCAACGGAGACCATCGATTTCGCCCAGTGGGGGCCGATCCGGCGCGAAAAGATGTCGCCGCTGCGGCGCACGGTGAGCCGGCGCATGGTGGAGTCCTGGACGTCGATTCCGAAGATCAATCAATTTACCGACGCGGATATCAGTGCGCTGCTCGCCCTGCGCAAAAAATACGCGCCAGCCTACGAGAAAAACGACACGCATCTGACCTTGACCTCGTTGATCTTGTTCATTCTTGGCCGCGCGCTCAAAAAACATCCGCGCGCCAACGCCAGCATGGACGAAGTATCGCTGGAGATTGTTTACAAAGACTACTGCCACATCGGCGTGGCCGTCGACAGCGAAGGCGGACTGATCGTGCCCGTGCTGCGCGATGCCGATAAGAAGGACTTGCTCCAGCTCTCCTCGGACTTGCACGCGCTGACGGAGAAAACCCGGCAGCGCAAAATTTCCATCGAAGAACTGCAAGGCGGCAGCTTCACCATCTCCAACCAAGGGAGCATCGGCGGCGGTCACTTCACGCCGATCATTTACGCGCCGCAGGTGGCGATTTTGGGGATCGGCCAAGGCCAAGCTAAGCCGGTCGCCATCGACGGCAAGATCGCCATCCGGACCATCCTGCCGCTCTGCTTAGCCTACGATCATCGCGTCCTCGACGGCGCCGACGCCGTGCGCTTTCTCAAAGACATCATCGCCGGCCTCGAGGCCTTCGCAGAAGCCGACATCAAACTGAAGTAGCTCGACTCACTATGGAACCGATTACGACGGAAATTTTAGTCCTGGGCGCCGGTCCAGGCGGCTACGCCGCCGCCTTCTATGCGGCGGACAAAGGCAAGCAGGTTACTCTGGTTGAGCAAAGCCCGCGTCTCGGCGGTATCTGCCTCAACGTCGGCTGCATTCCGTCGAAAGCCTTGCTCCACGCCACCGAAATCCTCCGCGAGAGTAAAGAGTCGGTGGCCCGCGGCATCGCCTTTGGCCCGGCGCAGATCGACCTCGAAAAACTGCGTGCCTGGAAAATTAGCATTCTCGACAAGCTTGGCCAGGGAATCAAGACGCTCGCCGAGCATCGCAAGGTTCAGGTCATCCATGGCCGCGGCCACTTTGAGGATTCGCAAACGCTCCGGGTCGAAACTTCCGAAGGGCAAAAATTTGTCCGTTATGAAAAAGCGATCATCGCGGTCGGCTCCAAACCTGCCCTGCCCAACGCTTTCGATCTCGGCAATCCTCGAGTGATGACCTCAACCGGAGCCCTGGATATCCCCGATATTCCGGAATACCTGCTGGTCGTCGGCGGCGGCTATATCGGCATGGAGCTCGGCACGGTCTATGCGGCCCTCGGCAGCAACGTCGTCGTGCTCGAAGCCCTGCCGGCGATTCTTCCCGGCGTCGATGCTGACCTCGCCCGCCCTGTGATGCGCGCGGCACGGAAGGCCTTTAAAGATATCCGCGTCAATACCAAAGTTTTAAAGATGGCCACCGCCGGTAAACAGATCAAAGTCACGATCGAAATCGATAAGCAGCCGCGGGATGAGCTTTACGATCGCGTACTCGTCAGCGTTGGCCGCACGCCCAATCTCGCCGACCTCGGTCTGGAAAACACCAAGGTCACCAAGAACGATAAAGGATTTATTCACTGCAACGCCCAGCAGCAGACCGAAGATCCCAACATCTATGCCATCGGTGACGTCAACGGCGGCGCGCTGCTGGCGCACCGTGCGACCCGCGAAGGCAAAATCGCCGTGGAAGCGATTCTCGGCGAGCCCAGCGCTTTTGAAAACATTGTCATCCCAGCGGTTGTTTATACCGACCCAGAGGTGGCATGGTGCGGTCTCACCGAAGCTGATGCAAAGCAGCAAAGCATCGGCATCAAAGTCGCCAAGTTCTTGTGGGGCGCCTCGGGCAGAGCGCTGACTCTCGACCGCCCCGATGGCTTAACCAAACTGATTATCGAACCGGAGACCGAACGCATCCTCGGTGTCGGCATTGTCGGCGTCGGCGCCGGCGAGTTGATCAGTGAAGGGGTATTGGCCGTCGAGATGGGCGCCACCGCCCGCGACATCGCCGACTCCGTGCACCCGCATCCAACGCTGTCGGAGACCCTCATGGAAGCCGCGGAATCCTTCTACGGCACCGCAACTCATACGCTGTCGCGGCGTCAGTCCTAGTTTTGACGAGTAGAAACAAATTGCCGTGGCTGAACTCATTCCCCGCCTGTTTCTCGTCGATGGCAGCTCGTATATATTCCGCGCCTTCTTCGCCATCCCCTCGCTGACCAATGCAGCGGGCCTGCCGACCAACGCGATCTTCGGCTTCACCAACATCCTGCTGAAATTTTTGAAACAGTATAAACCCGAATATGTCGCCGTCGCGTTGGACGCCGGCCGGGTCACTTTTAGAAATGACATGTTCGCCGGCTACAAAGGCAACCGGCCCGAAGCGCCGGCCGAGCTGATTCCCCAGTTTCCCTACTTCCGCAAGGTTCTCGACGCGCTGAACTTGCCGTTGCTCGAAATCCCCGGCTACGAAGCTGACGACATCATCGCCACCCTCTGTGAGCGGCTGTCCGGCCAGGGCTGCGGACTGGTGGTGGTATCGAGCGATAAAGATTTAATGCAACTGGTGACCAACGGCGTGCAGCTGCTCGACAGCGCCAAGGACCGCTGGATCGGCAAGGAGGAAGTCAAAGAAAAATTCGGCGTGACGCCGGAACAGGTCGTCGACGTGATGGGACTGATGGGCGACGCAGTGGATAACATTCCCGGCGTCAAAGGCATCGGTGAAAAGACCGCCGGCGCCTTGATCCAGCAGTTTCAGAGCTTGGAAAACCTCTTCGATCATCTCGACGACATGGAGCGGATGAAACTGCGCGGCGCGGCGCGCATCCGGCAAATTCTCGAAGCCGGCAAAGACCAAGCCTTTCTGAGCCGCGCTCTGGCCACGGTCAAACGCGACGTGCCGCTCGACACGGGCCTCGAAGAGTTGAAATTCACCGGATTTAATCTGGAAAAAACCCGCACGCTGTTTACCGAACTGGAATTTACCAACCTCATCAAACTGATTGAAAACGGCGGCTGATTCGCTCTGACCCTGCTGGTAAAAGCGCCTGTCAACAGCTTGGCTTTGAACCGGGAACTATGGCAGATTGAAGCAGCCGGGGAAAATCCCTAGGGAGTGTCAACTCCAATCTATCCCCGCCACCGATGCGAGGAGTTTACTGTGATAAATCGAGAACGACTAAAGAATTTTCTCATCGAGCTGATCAAGATCGACAGCTTATCGCGCGGCGAGTATGACGTCGCGATGCGGCTCAAGCGCGAGTTGGAAGAACTCGGCGCGGCGGTCTCGATCGATGACGCCGGTGCAAAGGTCGGCGGCAACGTCGGCAATTTGATCGCCAAATTCCCCGGCAACGCGCCGGCGAGCCAGCCGCTGCTGCTTTCCGCTCATATGGACACGGTGGTCCCCGGCGAAGGCATCGTGCCGATCCTCGACGGCGATATCCTGCGCACCGACGGCACCACCGTGCTCGGCGGCGACGACAAAAGTGGCGTCGCGATCATTTGTGAAGTTTTGCGGGTAGTGAAGGAGAACGGCTTGCCCTGCTCCGCCGTCGACGTTGTTTTCACCATCTGCGAAGAAGCGGGCCTGATTGGCGCCAAGTGTCTGGACATCGCCAGCCTGCGCGCGCGCACCGGCCTGGTGCTCGACAGCGACTCGGTCGGCTTCCTGTTCACCAGAGCCCCGGCGGCCAACCGCATGGAGTTTCGCGTCCACGGACTCGAAGCCCATGCCGGGGTCTGTCCCGAGAAAGGCATCAACGCGATCAAAGTCGCCGCGGAGGGCATCGCGCAAATGCAGCTCGGCCGCATCGATCACGAGACCACGGCGAATATCGGCGTGGTCGAAGGCGGCATGGCGGTCAATATCGTGCCCAATCAAGTCGTCCTGAAAGGCGAGGCGCGCAGCCATGACTCGGACAAACTCAAACGCCAGACCGAACATATGCAGCAGTGCCTCGAAGCAGCCGCCGCCGGACATTCGCTAGAGTTCGAAGGCAAGCGCCATCAAGCGCGGGTCGAAGCCAAGATCGAGCGCGATTACGACCGCATGGATGTACCGGAAAACGCCCCCATCGTCCAGTTGGTTCACGCCGCCGCCAGGAATTTGCGTCTCGACGTCAAAACCGGCGCTACCGGCGGCGGCTGCGACGCCAACGTTTTGAATCAAAAAGGGTTGGTGGTCGCCAACCTCGGCACCGGCATGCGCGAGATCCACA
Organism: Thermodesulfobacteriota bacterium; assembly: GCA_041749055.1. GTDB lineage: Bacteria > Desulfobacterota > Binatia > UBA9968 > UBA9968 > DP-20. The sequence continues at coordinate 15,897 of JBGTCC010000781.1, forward strand.
CGGTCAACGAATGGCTCGATCTGAAAGATCTCTATCTGTCGGCGCAGATGGTTCTCGAAGTCGTCAAACTCAATGCAGCCGAAACCCAGTAAGGAGTCAGTAGTTAGGAGTAAGGAGACTCGAATTCAAACCTATTGCTCCTGACTCCTTTCTCTTTACTCTTCAATCTTTAATCCTTACTGTCTAAGAACATGAAAACGGAAGAAATAGGTCTTTTACTCAAACAAGAACGCGGCCAATTCCTCGAATTCGTCAGCGCCTTCGAGTATCGGCGCCGCTCCGGACAGAAGAAACGCGAGGAGGAGCTTTCCCGCGAGCTGGTGCGAGTCTTATCCGGCATGGCCAATGCCGACGGCGGCACGGTTTTAGTCGGCGTCGAACCCGACAAGAGCGTCACCGGCATCCCCCATGATGGCGACGAACTGCAAACCTTGATTCAGGCGCCGCAGAACTTGCTGCGCCCCCAGCTCACTCCCGCCTGCGAAAAAATTCGCTTGGGCAGCCTGCAAATGCTCAAGTTCGAAGTCGCTTCGAGCATGGACATTCACCGCATCGCCGGCGGCCGCTCGTTTTATCGCATCGCCGCGGAAACACCGGCCCTGCCGGCCGAGCAGATTCACTCGCTGTAAGAAGCCAAGCGCAACGTTTTTTACGAGCGCCAGCAAACCTTCAACGCCACTTGGTTTGACCTTGACGCCGATCTGGTGAGCCAGTTCGTCAACAAATTTCACCCCGGTCAAGATCCCCAGGCGGTGTTAAGCCAGACCTATCATTTGCTCGACAACTCGCGCGCCATCCCCTGCCCCAACATGGCGGCGCTGCTGCTGTTCGCCAAAGATCCGTCGCGCTGGCATCCGCGCGCCGGCATCGACTTCGTCAAGTATGAGGGCAATGAACGGCAGCATGGCGCATCCCTCAACGTCGTTAAGCGGATGCGCTTTGAAGCGCCTCTGGTGCGCTTGATCGATGAAGCGGTGGGCCGGATCAAAGAACAGATTCGCGAGCGCACCATTCTCCACGATCTATTTTTCCGCGAACGCTTGGAGTATCCGACCTTTGCCTGGCAGGAAGCGCTGGTCAACGCGGTGGCCCACCGCGATTATTCGCTTACCGGCGCGCCGGTGGAAGTATGGATGTTCGACGATCACATTTGTGTGCGCAGCCCCGGCTTGCCGCCGGCGCCGGTGACGCTCGAACAGTTGCGCCAACAGAAAAGCATTCATTTCTCACGTAATCCCTTGATCGTCCGAGTGCTCGCCGACCTGGGCTTTCTGCGCGACATGGGCGAAGGCGTGCCGCGCATCTATCAAGAAATGGAAACCTACGGTCTCCATCCGCCGGAATTTTCCGTCGAAGGATTCGTTTTTACCGTGACTCTGCGCAACGCGCCGGTCTACGACGAGGCCACGCTGCGCTGGCTGAGCCAGTTCGCCAACAATCAAGTCAATATGCGCCAACGCCGCCTTCTGGCTTACGCCTACTGCCATGGCAAGACCTTTTCGACCACGGAGTACGAGCGTATCGCCGACGTCGACCGCGACATCGCCTACCGCGACATTCGCCTGATGGTCAAGAACGGCATCGTCGCGCCGCTCAAACCGAAAAGCCGCAGCTATCGCATCGTCGAAAAACTCTAAGCGATAAGGCGATGAATTTCTCCCAACTCATGGGTCGGGCCGGCGGCCATGTCGAGGCCCGCATCGTTCAGACGGCCGTTGAACTCGCCATTTTCGGCGCACTCGAAGCCGCGGATCTTAACGCACCCACTCTGGCGGAGAACTTAGAATTAGATGAACAAGCAACGGAGCTGTTGCTCAATGCGCTAACCGCCCTCGGCTTGCTGGAAAAACACAGCGCGAAGTTTTCATTGACGGATGTTAGCCGGCGCCATCTGCTGCGCAGTTCGCCGCATTACGTCGGCGGCATGATCGGTTTCGACGCCATGTTATGGCACGACTGGGAAAAACTTCCCGAAGCGATCCGTACCGGTTTGCCAACCCGCCCGCCCAACATGTATCAGTCCGATGCGCGGGAAACCGAGGTCTTCATCAACGCCATGGACTCGTTGGTCAAAGCGCGCGGCGACGGGGACGTTTTGGCCAGTGTCCTTGACTGGTCCAAGGTCGAGTCAGTTCTCGATGTCGGCTCCGGACCCGCCACTTATCCGATTGCCTTGTGCGAAAAATATTCCCAACTTCGCGCGACCATCGTCGATCTGCCGGGAACGTTGAAAATCACCGAACGCTTCGTCAGGAGCGCGCATCTATCGGCGCGTATCGAACTGATCGCCGGCGATTACCACAACGATCCGATCTCTGGCAGCTACGACGCAATCTTTCTGTCGAACATCATTCACGGTGAGACCTACCACCGCAATGGCACGCTGATACGCAAATTGGCGGTGCATCTAAATCCCGGCGGGCGTTTGATCGTTAAAGACCATATTCTCGACGATAGCCGCTGCCAGCCGCCCGTCGGCGCGATCTTCAGTCTGCTCATGCTTCTCACCACCGACGGCGGCCGTTGCTATAGTTTCAGAGAGATTGAATCTTGGATGAAACAGGCGGGAATGAACCGCGTCGAACACATCGAACTGCCGGCGCCGATGACTTCGTCCCTCGTTGTCGCTTCGAAGTAGTTCGTCTCAGGTAAATTTGTGATAGGGTGGTATGAGTAAACGGTAAAGGTGAGGACC
>JBGTCC010000782.1:0-4533 GCA_041749055.1 Thermodesulfobacteriota bacterium
GCGACCGCGGTCACCTTCCGAGTGTAGTTGAAACTAGCCTCGAAGCTCGCGATGGAGTCGAGAACGTCGAGTTGGGCCAGCTGTTTCAGACCGTCTTGGCTGTTGCCGGCAAAGAAGTCCTCGCTGACCGAAGACAGGGTGCTAATTAATTGGCGAATATCCGCGAGTTCGTCTTGATCCAATGTGCCTTCGACCGTTACCGCGTAGCCGCTGCTGGTAGAGAGTTGGAATTCTTCAACCCGTGCGACAACCTTTTGCCCCTGGGTTCGGCCAAGATAGTCGTAGGTTTGTAAGCTGGCTTGGAGCGAAGATTTGGCACTGAGGGTAACCTTGTCACCGTCGGCGGTCACCAATGAGATCCCGGCGCTGGCCTGCACGTCTACCTTGGCCCGGTTGAATTTGGTGTATTGAAAGTCTGCCAGAGCGTATGAGTGTGGGCTGGTGGCGTTTGAGCAGCAAGCGGTATTCATCGTCGGTTCCTAAAGTGAGGGTAATCGGCTTCCGTGATGGATAAATCGGTAGATTGCGCTTTAACTTGAATCTCCCAGGAATGTTTCACAGGACTGGCGCCATGATCGGTTTAGCGCGCGTTTTGCTTTTTCGCTTCAGCTCTCTGCCTGGACATTCGATTCGCTGGTTTCCCCTTTGCGGAACAGTGACAAGACACAGGCGACAAAACAGAGTCCGGCGGCGCTGAGGAAAACATCCTGCAGTGCTGGCAACATGCCGGTGGCGGCTTCCGACGATGCAAGGGCGGCGGCTGGCGCATAGGATTGCCGGCGTTGGTCGAAGAGCAGGCTCCAGCCGGTGGCGCCCAAGACGATGCCAATGGGCCGCATCATGTTGGCGATACTCCCGACGACACCCTGCTGGGTACGCGGGATCGCGCCCATGATGAAGTTCATGTTCGGCGCTTCGAATATGCCCAGGCCCAAGCCGACAAAACCGAGGGTGAAGGCTAGGGACAGATAGTCGGTTTGCCCGTTCAAACGACTAAGCATCCAGAGACCGAGCCCTTGCACGGCCAGCCCCAACGAACTTAGCCGCGCGGTGCCGATGCGCTCGGACAATTTTCCCGCCAGCGGCGCAGCTACGATAGTCAGTAAATAGGTTGCCAGCATCAGTGTGCCGCCGGTGGCGGCCGGATATTTCAGGACATTGATCACGTAGAAAGGCAGAAGTAAGCCAACGGCGAAGCGTGCACAGTTGGCCATCACCGAAAGCACGTTGGCGATAATGAACGGTGCCAGTCGGATAACCGTCAACTCAACCATGGGCGATTTCGCACGGGCTTTGACGACGACGAAACCGGCGAAGCATGCGATCGTAGCCGCGGCGAGGATAACAACTTGAGGCGACGACCAGCCCAAGGCACGGCTACGGCTGAGAGTAAGTAAGCCGCCGGCGATGCCGCCTGCCAAAGTCAACGCGCTAAAAAAATTAAAGCGTTGGGTGTGTTTGCGCTCGCCGAGCGAGGGTAGCTTGACGGCCGCTAGCCAGGCGAGGAATAGCGCCGGCAAAACTCGGAACAGGAACGTCGCGCGCCAACCCAAGCTGTCGATGAGGATACCGCCGATTAACGGACCGACGGCATAGCCCACGGCGTTGCTCATTTGGTAAATGCCGAGAGCACGGCCGCGGTTTTCAACGGGGACCGCCAAGGTCACAAGCGCGGGGGCCGCGGCGAAAACCAGCGCTGCGCCCAGGCCCTGAATCATCCGTCCGCCGACGAGCCACGGGTAGCTAGTCGCCAACCCGCAGGCGGTGAAACCGATGGCGCTGACAAGCAAGCCGCAGATCAGTACCCGCCCATGGCCCCAGAGATCCGCCAACCCGCCGCAGCCAAACAGCAAGCTCGCGTGGGTCAACACATAGCCGACGATGATCCATTGGATCGCTGTGACTTCGAGAGAAAACGCCGCGGTAATCGCCGGAAAGCCGATGTTTATGGCGCTATCGAGGGAGCCCAGCAGTGCGCTCAGACAGGCGATGGCGACTGAACTTTGAAAGAGTAGCGAGCGTGTATCTTTTGGCAAGAAACATCCTGGCGCGGTGGTGATTACAGATTATTCACCGCAGAGGCGCAGAGTTCCCATGGTTCGACATGCTCACCACGAGCGGAGTTCCCCATAGCCGCCCATCGTCAGCCCGGTCGAAGGATGCGTCTCTGCGCTGCAATCTCCCAATCTTCAATTTCAGATCTGGTAAAACTGCCGGGGATTATCGCACAGGATTTTTTCGATTAACGACGGGGAGACATCTTCGCGCGACTGCATCTGCTTGACCAGCTGAGCCTGTTCGGCGGGGTCGTTGTGGCCGTAATCGGAGCCGCTGATGAGGTGATCGGCGCCGGCGTATTCGATCAAATAGTTCAAATCTTCGTCAGCTTCGCAGGCGACATAGAAACGGCAGTCGTCGAACAAATCCCGCGGCGATTTCCATGACGGCTTCCAGCGTTTGGTGTTGTCCCGTTTAAGTTTGTGAATCAGAAATGGAATCCAGCTCGCCGAGGCTTCGAGAAAACCGAAGCGCAACTTGGGAAACATGTCCGGGATCTGGTTCAACACCAAATCGCGGAAGGCGTGCAGCGGCGGAAATGCCGAGTGCGACCACTGGCGGTTGCGCTCGAGGTCGAACATCTCGCTGATCGCCGGCGTGCTCGATCCGGTGTGGACGCAGATCGGCAGGCCGAGGTCGCTGGCAGCTTGGTAGACTGGATGAAAGCGCGGATTGTCGAGGGTGTAGTTGCCTTCCATGCCGCGGAAAAATACGCCGACGGCGCAATTTTGTTTGGCCCATTGCAATTCCTTCACCGACTCTGCGATGTCGCGCAGCGGCGGGATTGCCACCCAGTGAATGCGGCCGTGACTCTGGGCGCAGGCCTGGGCGATGAAGCGGTTGTAGGCGCGGCTCAGCGCGACGTCGAGCTCGGGGTCATCGGTGAGGTACACCAGAAACAATGTCGGATAGACGATCTGAGTGGCGATGCCGAGACGATCCATGTCGGCCAAGCGACCAGGGATGTCGGTCATGTCGCGGCATGCGACGCTCAGGTCTTTGCGGCTAGACTGGACCTTCGACGCCGACGGCGTGATCAAGCGAAAGCCGCCCTTGCCGGCCGGCTTGGGAATAATATTGCCGTCGATGAGCCAGGTCTTGTTCCAATTGCCGTACAAGGTGTCGTCTGGCAGCGACAGCAGCACGGGGCGGCGCCCGTACATTTCTTTATCGAACATGGCCCACATCTCTGCGGATTCGGAAATGTGGGTGTCGGCATCGATGATCGGTTGCATGAGCTTGCCTCCTGAGTACCTAGTGCGCGTTTCCGGTTGATTGGAGATAGAAACTTTATCGCATTGTCTAGGGCAAAAAACTTAAATCGATCAACTGCTGCACCGTCAAGTTCTTCGCCTTCGGATTATCCTTGGCGATATCGTCGAGGGCGAGCTGCATGCCTTTGATGCTCGGCTTGCCGTCGTCGGGCAGGGAGCGGGCGCGCTGGTTATAGTCGAACTCGCCGATGGCGCGTTCGGTGGTGCGCAACCGTTTCATGGTCTCGCGAACGGCGAGCTCTTTTTGCGTCTTGTAAAACCGCACGCTGTCGAGATACGCCTTCATGAAACGGCGCACCAGGTCGGCGCGGCTCTTGAGCAGATCGTCGCGGGCGATGATTGCGACTTGCTGATACTCGATGTCCTTTTCGATGAAATCGAGCAGCAGATTGAGGCCGCTCTTCTGGCCGATCTGGACCAGACCGAGGGTGAGCACCGCGGCATCGATGCTGCCGGCTTGCAGCGCGGTTAAACGAGTGGCGGCGCTGCCCACCTGGGTGATGCTGACGTCGCTTTTCGGATTCAAACCGAATTGCGACAAGGCGAGCTTGACCGCGAAATCGTCGGTGCTGCCGAACCGGCTGATGCCGATTCTCTTGCCCTTGAGCTGCGCGGGAGTCTTGATGTTGGCCAGCGAAACGAAGCCGTAGGGCAGTTTGTTGTTCACGCCGGCGATCATTTTCGTCTGCGCGCCTTCGAGATGGGCGACGATGTAGGGCGTGCCGCCGGTGCAGAGAAAGTCCAAGCTCTTGCCGATGAGCGCCTGCATCGACAACGTGCCGCCGGCGATAAAAATCACTTCGACGTCGAGCTGGTACTGTTTGAGAATGCCGGCGTCCCTGGCGATGCTGAACAGCACCGACTCGGCGCTCGCCGGCGAGTTGGTGCCGACCCGTAGCGTGGTCAGCTGAGCCGATAGTGGCAGCGGTAAAACGACACCGATGATCGCCAGCACCAGCGAGCAGATCGCACGTTTCCGCGTCGCCACACTGAGGTGATTGTTGGGATTCGTCATAGCCGTTGTTAGAGCTAATTCAAACCCATGCGCCTGTCAATGTGAATCTTGGCCGCCGGTGGTTGCAGGGTCAACGCCAGTTTGCGTATATTAGGACGAAGGGCACGATTCGCTCAGCCAATTTTTTCAGGAGGCTAGAACTAGATGGCGACTATCAAGTTTCTCGATCCACGAGCGGTGGTAAAT
>JBGTCC010000783.1:0-5354 GCA_041749055.1 Thermodesulfobacteriota bacterium
GATCCGCCAGGATCTTGTGCCCTAATTGCGGGTGCAGCTTGATGTGCTCGTATTCGGCTTCCGTGAGCGGCCCGGGTTTGCCCAGAACGCTGTCGCTAATGCCGATCTTGCCAATGTCGTGCAGCAAACCGGCCATGTACAACATCGTGACCGTTTCCGTGTCGCACTCCAATTGCTTGGCCAGCCGCACGGAAATCCGCGCGACGCGGTCGCTGTGTCCGCAGGTGTACGGGTCTTTTGCGTCGATGGCCGACACCAAAGCCCGCACCACGCTGGCGAGAAATTCCGCTTGACGCCGGTACAGTTCGAGATTGCTGGCGCGATTCATTACCACGTCGAAACCCCAGCGGCCGGCGGGAATTTCCGTTTGCAGCTTCTGGGTCATCGCCGTGGCGCCGGCGCGAAACAGGCTGACCTTGATGCCGTATTTTTTTGTGAAGAGCGCAGCCCAGGCTTGAGTTTCCGGCAACGGCAGGGTCGAATACCAAACCACTTCGCCTTCGGCCTTGGCCTTGTCAACCAAATCGCTGCCCAAGATCTCGGCGGCTTGAGCCTCGGCGCCATGAGCCATCCCTAAACCAGCGAATCGTCACTAGAGCACACTTGACCAGCATGGTTTTTTCTCCATCCTTCAATCCCGCACGATGCTGCCGGCGCTGGTGCGCACATGGCGCGCACGCACCACATCGCGCATGACTCCTTTGGGATCTCGTCCTTCACGCACCTCATGAATCGCCGTGCGCAAAAGTTTACTAAACAGCATGACTCCCCTGTCGGAGCTGACCAGATGTTCCAAACCATGGAGCGCAATCGGCCCCTGCCCTTCGACGGCTTCCTTATCGTCGGGATGGCGCTGGGTGTATTCGAAACCGTTGTCCTTGCGCCCACCCGGCGCCAACTGCTCGCGGCCGGATAACGACTCGGTTTGGTTGTCGGCGAGCCAGCGCACGCTGGCGCCCAATTGGTGGGTATCGTCGACCGGCACACAGTAGGTCACCGCGCGCACGCGCTCGGTCTTGGGCTCATCGGTATAAACCAGGTGGACGTTGAGCGGCATGAGCATTTCCCAGATAAGCTCCCACCATTTGCCGTCTGCCAGTTTGCGCGTGAGGATGAAACGCATACCCATTGCGGTCTCTTCATATTTCAAATCATCGGGAGTCACGCCATAGACTTGGGAGGGAAACTGCGGCCCGCTATGCAGTGTGTGCAACCAAAAAGTATGCAGGGCGTCCATCAAATTCTCTTCGGCCTGGAGCCAGTTGCAATTGACCGGGCCGCCGACCCGCGGCCCCATGCGCGCTTTAAGCGTACCGCCGGCAGTTTGCCAGACGTCGTAGAGCGGAAACTCCGGCAGCCGCTCGAGGGGCCCCATATAGGCGAACAGAAGTCCGCCAAACTCACGCACCGGGTAAGCCGGCTGTTGGATTTGCTTTAAAAATGGATTGGGCGTCGGCTCGAGCGGCATCTCGACGACGTTGCCTTCGACGTCATAAAGCCAACCATGATAACAGCAGCGCAGGCCACGCTCCTCGACTCGGCCGTAGGCCAGTGACGCGCCGCGATGGCTGCAACGAAAGAACAATAGACCCGCGCGCCCCTCACCGTCGCGAAAGGCGATTAATTCTTCGCCGAGTATTTTGACGGGCTTGGGTAAATCCGTGAGATCCGCAGAAAGACAGACCGGTTGCCAATAGCGGCGCATCAGTTCGCCGCATGGCGTGCCCGGTCCGACGCGAGTCAACTCAGCATCGGGTTCGGGAATCTTGAGACCGTAGGCGCTCTTCATTGCCTGGCACTCCGACTGAACAATTCCGCGCCGATCATATGCCGCCGATAGCGGGAGTCAAGGTAAAACTTACCGCTTGCTTGACAGTGGCGCGCCATCCGCACTAGTTTTAACCATTGTTCTTGTGGCCGAAAGGAGTTGCTCCAATGGCTCAGTCATTTCCAATCATCGATGCCGATGCTCATGTCATCGAAACCGAACACACCTGGGACTATCTCGATGAATCCGACCGCAAGTACCGGCCGCGGCTTTATGCCACGCCCAACGAGCCGACGCGCCAGTATTGGGTCTTGGAAGACAAGATCGCCGGTTTTCGCTTTCTCACGCTGAGCGAGCGTGAGCTGCGCGAGTTTGCCGACCGCGCCGGCAGGGATTTCGCCACGCCGCAGGCGGCGCGCGAGTTGGACGACGTCGAACTACGCCTCAAACATATGGACGAGCTGGGCATCGACGTTCAGGTGCTGCACAACACCTTCTGGATCGAGCAGGTAACCACCAATCGTCAAGCCGAAGTCGCGGTGTGCCGCAGTTGGAACCGCTGGCTCGCCGATATTTCGCAGAAAAGCCATGGCCGGCTATTTTACTCCTGCGTCGTGCCGGCCTTCGATATCGACGCAGCCATCGCCGAAATCAAGTTCGCAAAGAACCACGGCGGTGTCGCCGTGTGCATGCGCCCCCTCGAAGGCGACCGTCATTTATCCGATCCCTATTTTTATCCGATCTATCAAACCGCCAGCGATCTCGACCTCTCGATCGCCGTGCATATCGCCAACGGCAATCCGCAGAACGCCGATCTTTATCGCCAAGCGCCGGCCGGCCGCTTCGCCCAGTTCCGCGTGCCGACGGTTACCGCCTGCTTCGATGTCATCATGAGCGAGCTGCATCAAGTATTTCCCAAACTGCGCTGGGGCTTCATCGAAGCGTCGGCGCAGTGGGTACCCTGGATCGCCCGCGAGACCGCGATCCGCTACCGCGCCCAAGGACGCACTTTTCCCGAAAACGTCTTCGGCGAATACAATATCTACGTCACCTGCCAGACCAACGACGACGTGCCCTATGTGGTCAATTGCTGCGGCGAAGATCGCCTGGTGATTGGCACCGACTACGGCCACACCGACCCGTCAAGCGCGGTGACCGCGTTGAACGAGTTTCAACGCATGGAAGGTTTGGCAGCGAGAGTTAAAGAAAAAATCCTCTCGCACAACGCCAAGGCGCTTTACAATCTAACCGCCAACGGCGTTCATTAGGCGACGATGTTACTCCCCGTACAGGCCAAAAGAGGTTCCGGCGTAAGCGAAAATATTGCCCAAGCCGGCAAGGTTTGTCGGATGTGGTGACCCAAGGGAACCGCATCGGTGGTAATTCGCACTCGCTCGATGCGCTTCGCGACTCACCCCATCCTATGGGTTTAGCCATTTTGATTGTCCGTAGGTGTGCGTCAGCACATGAAACACTTCGTGATGCAAAGCTCCTTGCCATGATGAGGAATTTTTTTGTCGGCTCTTCCCCGCCAGGCGATCCCTGCGCGACAGCGTTGAGTTTCCCCAAGTGAAAGGCTAGAGTCGCGCCATGAATTTGCCCCATCTCGAAGCGTCTCTCAATCGGCTGCTGACCACCGCGTCGCCGGGCACCGCGGCGATTCTCGACCGCGCACTTACAGGACAGGATCTGACCGTCGACGACGCGACGACACTGTTCGAGGCGGACGGCGCCGATTTATTAGCCATGCTCGCCGCCGCCGATCAACTGCGCGCCCAGACCGTCGGCGACGTGGTCAGCTACGTCATCAATCGCAACATCAACTTCACCAACGTGTGCGTCAAGCAATGCGGCTTCTGTGCCTTCAGCCGAGGCCATCTCGCCGAAGAAGGTTACTTTCTGCCGATTGAGGAAATTATCCGGCGCGCCACCGAAGCGCGCGAGTTGGGCGCCAGCGAAGTGTGCATCCAAGCCGGGCTCGCCCCCGGCATGGACGGTTGGCATTACGTCAAACTTTGTCGCGCCGTTAAAGAAGCTCTACCGGAACTGCATATTCACGGCTTCTCGCCGGAGGAAGTGCTCTACGGTTCGACGCTCACCGGGGTTAGCATCCGCGATTACCTATTGGCCCTGAAAGACGCCGGCGTCGGCAGCTTGCCAGGCACGTCGGCTGAAATTTTCGTCGACGCCGTGCGCCAGCGTATCTCCCCCGGCCGCATCAGCATCGACAACTGGATCGAAGTCATCCAAACCGCCCATGAAGTCGGCATCCCGACCACCTCGACGATCATGTACGGCCATATCGAGACGGCGCGTCATCGGGCGATTCATTTGAGCGTGCTGCGCGACGTGCAGAAACGCACCGGCGGCATCACCGAGTTCGTGCCGTTGAGCTTCGTCTACGAAGAAGCGCCGATGTCCCATCGCCAGGCGCTGCCCGAACTGCGCCATGGCGCCAGCGGCGCGGAGGTCATGAAGATGTACGCGGTGTCGCGGCTCATGCTCAACAACTGGATTCCCAACTTGCAGGTCTCTTGGGTCAAGGAAGGGCCGAAGCTGTCGCAGATCGCCCTGCTCGCCGGCGCCAACGATTTCGGCGGCACGCTGATCAACGAAAGCATATCCACCGCCGCCGGCGCTGGCTACGGCCAGCTGATGAAGCCGGCGCAATTTCGCGGCCTGATCCGTGAAATGAGCCGCATCCCGGCGGAGCGCTCGACCACCTATCAAAAAGTCCGCGTCTTTGAGACCGAAGACAATCACCGCGACCTGCTCGACGAGATCAACGACCCGGCGCAGCGCTTCGGCTCCTATCAGAATCTAATTCATCTGAAAGACTACCGCTTCCGCGATTTTTACAAGGAACAACGCAGTCCCAAGCAGTAGGTTAGCGAATCCCCTGCGACTTCTGCAAAATTCCTAGCGATGATCGGCGATCCCAGTCAGTTCGAAGCCATCGGCAATCGCCTGGGCTTCAATATTATTGAAGACTCTCCTGAGCGACTGCGCTTGCGCTGGCAAGGCGCGCGCTTCCCGGCCTTTCTCTGTATCGGCATCGCTGTGCTTCTCTTATTTGTCAGTGTGCCGATTCTCCAAGCGCTGCATCTGCGCGGTTTCGTCGGACCGGCCGGCTCGCTTTGGTATTTCCCGCTGATGAATCTCGTGCTGTTCGGCATCGCGATTTTTCTGATCACCCAGCGCCGCACCATAGTCGTCGATAGCGGCGCTAAGTCTATCGAGCTTTGCCGCCAGAGTCTTTACCGTAAGACTATCCTCATCGCGTCGTTCGACGAAATCGGCAATATCACACTGAGCATCGACCAAGTATTCAGCGGCTTTGCCATCGGCGGCTCGACCTCGGCCGAAAGCTTTCCCGTGCCGGCACTGCGAATGCATTTTAGCGGCGTCGAGGCGGCACTACTCGACCGCGGCAGCTTGCGCCGGCTGGAAGATGCCGGCAAAAAGATCGCCGCGAGAATAGGTAAGCCGTTAGAGATCGCGCCGGAGCTGGCCAGCGGCGACCCCGCTCTAAAACCCAAGGTACGGTAACTGAGCTTGATGGTTATCGAATTCGGTTACACCGCAG
>JBGTCC010000784.1:0-3943 GCA_041749055.1 Thermodesulfobacteriota bacterium
CACCATGATTGCAATCCTTGGATTAGCGAGCCATTCCCGATGAGGAAACCACCGACTGGAGAGCCGTGTGCGGGAGAACCGCATGCACGGTTCGGAGGGCGGGGACGGCGAAAGCCGTCTCCGACCCCTATCAGGCTAATTGGGCGCAGGCAAACCTGGATTCCCGCGTGCGCGGGAATGACGCGTCAAGCAGACTGCCTATGGAGGGATTCCCATCCATTTTCATTATCCGTGGGCGTGCGTAAGATCATGATTCCCTTCATAGTGAAAAACTCCATCCCATCGGGTTCAGGTGGAGCACGCTACGACAAATAGATTCGAGAGACAAAACGATGACGCAGTGCTTACCGACATGACGGGAAATGACATCAGCCCGCTTCAACGGCTGATTAATGCGACGAGGAATTCGCTGAACGGTTTGGCACAGGCGTGGCGGTCGGAAGCGTCGTTGCGTTACGAGATTTATGTTTTGTCTCTGGTGATACCCGCGGCATTGATGCTGGCGCGCAATGCCATCGAACGCGCGCTTATGATCGGCAGCGCCCTTCTGGTCGTGGTCGTCGAGGTGCTCAACACCGCGATTGAAGCGGTGGTCGACCGGATCGGTCCAGATCAGCATGAGCTGTCCGGCCTGGCGAAAGACTTGGGTTCCGCCGGGGTGTTCTGCTCTATCGTCTTAGCGGCTGTGGTCTGGGGCATACTATTGCTCGGTTAGTCGACCTAGTCAAAATAGGCGAGGCGAGGCAAACTTACGGAATCAGTTCGGTCGTTGCATTGGAGTTGGCGCTGATGTCGTACCACGATGTGCCGGTAGCGTTGGCCGGCGAGCCGTTGGAAATTTTCAAGTCGGTGGGCGAACGCGTGATTCCAGAGTCATCATTTGACGAAATGGCGAAGCTGCTGCGGGGGAAAATGCGCTTAGGCGAATCTCGTCACGAGATATCGTTTAGCGCTGCGCGGTTTCGCAGCGCGTGTTGCTTGACAAAGAGTTCGTAGAACGAGCCGAGGCTACGTTCTTCCATCTCCGGGTAACCGGCGGTGTTGCGTGAGAGAATGGTTACGCTCAGCTGTTTTTTGTGCAGTTTGATCAGCTCGGCGTTTTTCTCATCCAGATAGGCGCCTACCGTTCGCAGTGTATTCGCCAGGCTATGAAAATCGGGGAGGCGGTTGGCCTTGCCGCGGTTGCGAGAGCCCTGGCGGTCTAATTCGTCAATGTCTTGGTTGGTGAACGCCAACGACGTCGTCAGGCCTTCGCTACGCAGCCGTTTTTGCCAGTTACGCAAGCTCGCTAATAGCGAGGTTTCTTTTTCCGGCTCGCCGCGGGCAGTAAAGTTTTCCCCTTGACGGGTTAGCTCGAATACCTGGATGCGTTGCGCTTCGAGAGATTGGCCGATGCTGCGCAGTTGTCGGTCGTAAGTGGTATGGTCCGTCATTGATGAACCTCATTCGTGAGTATTGGCCCGGTTGCAAAATCCAGGTGTCAGCCACCCGCGTCATAGCACTGGTCGATAATCGATAACAAGGGCTCGGCAAGTCTCACTTTCTTGACAAGGCTAAGGGCTGAACGTAAGGTGAAAATCTCAATTTAAAGGCTTCATATCGAGGAGGATTTCATGGCACGTCCGGAACGAGTCGGTACTTCAAAGAGCACCGTGAGTTACCACGGTTTACGCGACTGGATCGACCAGGTAGACAAACTGGGCGAGTTGTTGAAGGTCGACGGCGCCCATTGGGACCGCGAGATGGGCTCGATCACGCAGATGCTCACGGAAGGCGGCAAGGGCAAGGCGCCGGCTATCGTCTTTGACGAAGTTCCCGGTTACCCGAAGGGCTACCGCACGCTGTACGGCCAATTTTCGACCATCAAGCGCGTCGCGCTGACGCTCGGCTTGCCGCTCGAATACGAACACAAGGCCGACATCGTCAAGGCTTACCATCACGTCATGACCGACATGAAGTTGCTCAAGCCAAAGATGGTCAAGACCGGGGCGATCTTCGAGAATGTCTTGGAAGGCGACAAAGTCGATGTGCTCAAGTTGCCGGTGCCGATCCACCACCAGGCCGACACACACCGTTATGTCGGCACGGCGGATATGTGCATCACCAAGGATCCCGACGCGGAATGGTATAATTTCGGCGCCTATCGCTGTGAAGTCTACGACGGCAAGACCATCGGCTGCCAAATCACCGAAGGCAAACATGGGCGAATTCACCGCGACAAATATTTCGAGCGCGGTCAGAGCTGCAAGTTCGCCATCGTCTGCGGCCAAGACCCGCTGCTCTACCTGCTCTCCGCCAGCCCCCTGCCTGCCGGCGTTTCCGAATACGATTTCGCCGGTGGCATCCGTGGTGAACCAGTTGAAGTCGTGAAGGGGCCCTTTACCGGATTTCCGATTCCCGCCGATGCCGAGATCGTCATCGAAGGCGAAGCGGTGCCGGGACAATCGCAGCCCGAGGGGCCCTTCGGCGAGTGGATGGGCTACTATTCCGACGATGTCGTACCGCGCCCTTATCTCAACGTCAAAACCGTCATGTACCGCAACAATCCAATTCTCACCTGCGCGCCGCAGCACAAACCAGTCGACGAAACTGGCCTGCTCAAAGGCATCGCCGGCGCCGCGGAGATTTGGAACGCGCTGGAAGCTTGCGGCTTGCCCGATATTCTCGGCGTGTGGAACCACGAGGGCGCGCCGGCGACTCGTTTCACCGCGATCCAAATCCGCCAGCGCTATCCCGGCCACGCGCGTAACGTATTGCACGTCGCCTCCAACTGCATGGCCGGCGCCTATAACGGCAAGTGGACCGTGGTTGTCGACGACGATGTCGACTGCTCGGACATCGATCAAGTGCTCTGGGCCATGGGCACGCGCTTCGATCCTATCACCGACATCGATCTGGTGCAGAAAGCTTGGTCGTCTGGGCGCGACCCGATGTTCTTGCCAGGCAATTTCAACAATCGGATCTTGATCGACGCCTGCCAGCCGTATAATCGCAAGCTGAAAGGTGAGTTTCCCAAGGTCGTCGAAGTGCCGGAAGAGTACCGAGCTAAAATGAGAGCGAAGTTTCCGCAGCTGTTTAAATAAATAGCGAAGACGGTTCCAATCGTTCCATCAGTTCCAGAGGTTCCAAAGGGATAACCGAAGCCTTCGAAACAATTGGATCGACTGGAACCCCTGGAACGATTGGAACTGATTTATGGTATTTACCAGCTGGCGTGGCGTGGTTGGTGTTGTGAAACCGACCCATCGGCCGGGATCGTTGGAAGAATTCATCCGCTTAATGCCGGAAGGTGTCGGCGTCGTGCCAGTATATTTAAATTTTCAGCGCGGCACCGAAGACGAATTCGGCGCGGCACTCAACGCTGTTCACGAAAAAGTCGCCGAGCTTGCCAAGGAAGGCGTCGATTTGATCCACCCCGAGGGCGCGCCGCCGTTCATGATCCAAGGCTTCAAGGGCGAAGCGAAGATTACCGAAGAGTGGGAAGCGGAGTTTAAAATCCCCATCGTCACCGCAGCGCAGACCCAGGTTGAAGCGCTGCGCGCCTTGGGCGTGAAGAAGTTCGTCGGCGTGACTTATTTCGTCGGCAGCATCAACGATATGTTTACCCGCTATTTCCAGGAAGCGGGTTTTGAAGTTTTAGCGATGGACGGCATGAAAGTCGACTTCGCCGACGTTGGCCGATTGGCCTCGACGGAAATCTACGGCCACACACGCCAGGCGTTTCTCAAGCACCCCGATGCCGACGGCATCTACATGCTCGGTACCGGTTGGCGCTGTTTAGATATCATTCACCTCCTCGAAGAAGATTTGCAGGTCCCGGTGGTGCACGCCGTTGCCGCCCGCGTTTGGTCGGTGCAGAAGCGGCTGCACATTCGGCAGAAAGTCAAAGGGTTCGGCAAGCTGCTCGAAGACATGCCGTAACATTCAAATGTGACAGGTCTCG
>JBGTCC010000785.1:0-16518 GCA_041749055.1 Thermodesulfobacteriota bacterium
TGCAATCCTTGGATTAGCGAGCCATTCCCGATGAGGAAACCACCGACTGGAGAGCCGTGTGCGGGAGAACCGCATGCACGGTTCGGAGGGCGGGGACGGCGAAAGCCGTCTCCGACCCCTATCAGGCTAATTCGGCGCAGAACAAACCTGGATTCCCGCCTGCGCGGGAATGACGAATCAAGGAGGGGAGCATGTTCCGGGAATGGGACCCATTTTCAGGCTCTATAGGCGAGCGCACGCTCATGAACACTTCGTGGTGAAAAAGTCTCTTTCATCCTACTTCGCTTTGATCCCAAGCATGCGCTGCGCGTCACGCAAGGCGCTGCCGTCGGCGACTTCGGCGATTGGCACTAGCCGATTTAGTTTGATGGCGTTTCTGGCGTCGTCGATCACCAACTTCATGCCGTCATCCGGCATGGTGCCGTCCTGGCTGAATAATTGCCATGTCGAGTCGTATGCGGCGACCGCGTCTTCCCGCTGCGTCTTGCCCCAGTCGGCCAAAATGTTAATTGCCTCCTGGCGGTTGTCGCGGACGAAGCGATTGGCTCGGATGAAGGCTTTGATGACCTGGGTCACTTCCTGCGGCCGCTCTTTGAGCTTCTTGCTGGTGGTGCCGAGACCGATGTGGGGGAATTTAAAAAAATCGTTGGCCCGCGCCAATACATTGAGGCCGATCTTGCGTGCCTGAGAGTCCGCCGGCGGCGCGATGATGGCGCCGTCGACCAAGCCTTCTTTGAGCGCGGCGAAGCGCGCGCCGTCGGAGCCGAAGGCGATGAGCTTGGTTTCTTTATCGGGATCGATGCCGGAGCGTTCCAGCATCAGGCGCGCGACCACATCGTTGGAACTGCCGAACACGCCGATGCCGATGGTTTTGCCTTTGAGCGCTTTCAAATTCGTCAATTCCGGCTTGGCGATGAACGCATAGGGCGGGCTGTCGATGAGCACCGCGATGACCTTGAGCGGAATCCCGCGCATCGCCGCGCGAATGACTGAAGCGAAGATCATGGTGTAGTCGCATTCGCCGGCGATCAACGCCGACATCGCCACGTTGGCGTTCATACGGATGATTTCTACGTCCAGGCCTTCCTCCTTGAAGATTCCCTTCTTTGCCGCGACCCCGGCGGCGAGGTAGCTCATGTTGAAATTGGTCACCGAGACGCGGACTTTGTCGGCTGCGTTAGTTAGCGAGCAGAGGCTGAAAAAGATGATGATCGTGATGATGATTAGTGTTATGGGATAATTATTTGCAGCACGAAGGTCACGAAGAGCACGAAGGGAAGATAGAAGGTTTCCGAACCTTCGTGCCCTGGTGGTGGACAGAATCCTACTTTCACTTGATAAAGCCATACTCGGACCATTTCTGTTTTGCTTTGTCGATGAACTCCTTGGGCACCCGGGCGGCGGGCGGGTAGGGGTGTTTACGGGTGGCGTCGATGAGGATTTTGCTGCCGGCGCGCCGACGCGGGTCATGTTGGGGAATATCCGCCGCGGCGGTGGAGGGATCGACGCCGGAGGGGACGACACCATCGACCATAAACGTATCCCGCGCTGGTTGGGCGCGAAAGCCCATGGCCCATTCGACTTGGAACGGATTGCGCACGTCGATGTCGTCGTCGACCACCACGGTGAATTTGCCTTCCTTGTTCATCAGCGACCAGGCGCCCCAGGCGACTTCTTTGACCTGCTCGGGATATTCCTTTTTCATCGAGATCACCAGCATGCCGCTGGCACCGCCGGCTTCGGTGAAGTGGACGTCCTGCACCGGCAGGCCGAGCACGTTGCGCAGGTGGTGAAATAATCCGGCGGAGCGGCTCAGGCTGCGGATGCAGCTCGATTCGCTGGGCGGCATTTGGCTTAGAAACGAATGATAAACCGGCGTGCGGCGCCGGGTGATGCAGGTGATGTCGATCACCGGCTGTTGGCCGCCCGGACTCATGTAACCGGAAAATTCTCCGAAGGGGCCTTCTTGTTCGCGATAGCCGGCGCGCAGCACGCCCTCGATCACGATCTCGGCGTTGGCCGGCACTTGCAGATCGACGGTTTCGCATTGCACCAGCGGCACCGGTTCGCCGCGCAGGCCGCCGGCGACGGAAAACTCGTCGGTGCCGTAGGAAAATTTGCTGATGGATGCGAGCACTAGGGTCGGGTCCATGCCGATGGCGATGGCGATCGGCATGTCCTTTTTGAGCGCTTCGTACTGGCGAATATGTCGCGCGGCGTGCTGCGCGCCGCCGACGTACAAGCCGAGCCGGTTGGCGCCTTTCAACTGGAGCCGGTAAGTGCCGACGTTGCGCCTGCCGGTCTCGGCATCTTTGGTGATGATCACCGGGGCGGTGATATACGGTCCGGGATCTTGGTTCGGCGTCCAGACCACCTGGGGCAAGCTGCCGAGGTCAATCTCTGAGCTGCGCACTATAATTTCCTTGCACAGGCCAGTCGGCGCGATCACCGGATCGATCGGATGACGCTGTCCACGTTCCCAGACTTCGGGAATTTTGTCCACCGTCGTCGACAGCGCCAGCGCATAGATTTCCGGCGAGCCACCGATCACGCCGATCACCAGGGGAAACTCGCTGACGCCGACTTGGCGAAAGCCCAGAGCCGGTCGTTCGTTCCAGCCGTAGCGGTCGAAGCTGTGGCGCGTGATCGCCGACACTTCCCAGGATGGGTCGACGCGCTGCTCGATCCAGTGGAGCTTGCCGGCTGCTTCCAAGCGGATCAAATATTCTTGCAGATCGTTGTAGGCTATAAAATAACCCTAGCCAATTTGGCCTTTGCTTTCGAAAACCGCACGAGTATAAAAATGCCCCAATGCTTAGCTCAATTATAGGCTGGTGCCACGGCTGTCAAGCAACCCCAAGCGGAGGGAGTGGTTCAGTTTCGCCAAGATTTGCAGGGGCGGACCTATGTGTCCGCCCATTTGGAGGGCCGCCACGCAGGTCGGCCCCTACATTAGAGATGCGACGTCAAAATTAAACTGAACCACAGCCCAAGCGGAGATTTTCGATGCGGCTGAAAATGATTCCATCGATTTTGTTCGCAATGATATTCGCCGCCGCTCTTTACGGCGCCGACAAAGTGCGCATCGGCGTGTCCAATTACAATATTTCCAATCTCACCGTCGGCGTCGCCCAGACCCGCGGCTTGTTCAAACAAGAAGGGATCGATGCGGAAATCATCCGCATGAACCCGAACGTCGCGACCATGGCGCTGTGAGCGCCGATGTCGACTATTCGACCTTGATCGGCTCGACCATCGTCGCCGACTTGAAAGGCGCCGGGGTGAAAATGATCGCCTGCTCCCTCGACCGCACGCCGCTGTCGTTGGTGAGCCGGGCGGACATCAAATCGGTCAAAGAGGTTAAAGGCAAAACCATCGGCGTCGGTTTCTACGGCTCGACGCCGGACACCATCGCGCGCATGGTGGTCAAACATCACGGCATCGATCCGGACACCGAGATCAAGCTCTAGGCGCTCGGCTGCTACGCAGCGCGCCTGAGCGCCGTCAAGGAAGGCGTCATCGACGTGATGATCGTCGCGCCGTCGGTGGATTTCGAAGCGAAACGGGTGGGCTTCAACATCATCATTCGCGCCGGTGATATTTTTCGTTTCCCTTACAACGGCTTGGCCACCGGCATGAAGAAGCTCGCCGAGCGGCCCGACGAGGTGAAACGGGTGCTGCGGGCCATGCTGAAGGCGAAAAATTATATATTAAAGAATCGCAACGGCACGATTCAGGTGTTGGTCAACTGGGCCAGGTCGAAACCGGAGTTCGCCGAAGCGGCGTACGATTCCGCCGTCAGTGCATTTAGCGCCGCGCTGAGCGAGCGCTGACTATTGTTGGAGTTTGTCCCCGCTCTGAAGCCAAAGATTGGCGCTAGTGTCGTGCCGCGGCTTGATGATTACACGGTCGAAGATATGGAGAATTGTTTGAAAGGGCACTTCAGGACTATTGTGTGCCAACCGTCGTTTCCGCCTGAACGCAAATTGTTCCTTTGCGAAAAATGACCGGCGGCGTTAGCGGCGAAGATGTAGCGTGATCACGAATGTGGTGGCTTGCGATCGGCGTGGCGCACATCTTGAAAAAAATCTTGTCTTTGAGAGTAAAGGCGGCGATAATTTCCAGTGACTTTTCGCATCTGGGAGGCGATAAAAATTGTTGAGCCTGGATTACTGTATTCTTGTGGTCGTATCTTTGGGATTGTTCTTCCCCCGCCATGCATTCGCCTACGTCGATCCGGGAACCACCGGCATGGTCTCGCAAATCCTTTACGTCATGTTCTATGGCGCGCTGGCGGTGTTTTTCTTTGGGCTCCGTTGCATCAAACAAAATGTTGTCAAGGTTGGACAGTTCCTCGCTAAAATATTCGGCCGCTTCTAGTTCCAACTCCGCGGCACAGCGATAAGCTTGCGAACTCTTGCCGATCTAAGTACTCCCATCTCGGGGCGATTTAGATAACGGGCTTGGTGATCACGGGAGAGACTAGGTGAGGCAGCAAATCAAAACTATTCTTCGGTCCTACGGTACGATCCTCCGGCCCTGGCTTTGCGTCGTGGCGTACCTGTGGATTTTGTCGCTTCAATCGGTCTACGGCACGGATTTCGAGCCCGTCATCGATATCTTGGCCGACGCCGCGTCGATACTCTGGACGATAATTCTCTGGGCCGCTGTGCTCGCCGCGCTGGTCTCGCTAACCACCCTGTGGTTGCCGCAATTATCCGTGTGCCGGATCAACGATATGGTTTGCCGCATCGGCATTATTCTTGTGAGCGCCTTCTACTTAGTGCTTTGGCTCAACCGGTGGCGAGCGTTCATCAGCGTGGGTTATGCGAATCATTTCGGCATGATTTTGCTAACCGCGGGTTTGTACTACCTGGCCAGACGGCGAAGAATCGGCTCCGCTCACGCCCTTGCCGTCGGCGATAATGCGCCATCCTGGCGTGACGTGTTTTCATACGCGGTGCTGCCGCTTCTTTTCGCTTCCGTAGCGGTTCTTGGGATTAGAATTGTCGATGTCTATTTTGAGCGACAGGAAGTCACTGCAGCGCCGTCGGAGCCGACTGCCTTGAAACAAGCAGCGGCCTTGTCCTCGCCAAATATCATCGTGATCGTCGCCGATTCATTGCGGGCGCAAAGTTTATCGCTATATAGCCGCAGCGGCGTGGCAACGCCGAAAGTCGAGCAATTGGGTAAAACCGCCAGCGTCTATCTCGACACCCATGCGAATGCGACGATGACGACGCCCTCTTTGACGACTCTGCTCACGGGCAAACATATACTTCATCATGGCCGGCTTTACCGCGATTTGCCGGCGTATCCAAGCGACCAAAACTTGCTGCAAATCCTGCGTAGTCACGGCTATGCCACGGCGGCGGTGACCAGCAGTCATGAAGCGAGTATGTACGCACTGGGGTTTTCCTCAGGGCTCAGTCAAGCGGAAAACTTCGCGTTTCGTTTTCTCACGCTAGGGTGGCTTCGCGATTTAGGCATCTACCCAACCCGTCTTGGCGGCCGGATGTACCAGGATTTGCGTTTGCTCTTTCCCTGGCTCGGTTTTCCCGAGCGAACGCTTCCCGACGGAAATATTAACGACACCCTAAAGCGGGCGAGGTTGATGATCGCCGCTGCGCGCCGGCCGTTTTTTTTGTTCATCCATATTCAAGAGCCCCATGAGTCCCATGCCATGCCGTCTTGGTCCGCGTTGGCTCGGCGGCTCTGGAGCCAGGTGGCCGAAAAGAAAAAATTCGAACTGGAACCCTATAAACACTACGACCGTTCGCTCCAGCCGGAAGTGGATTCGTATAAGGCCGAATATGAAGCATCGGTGCGCGCCGTCGATGCCGGGCTCGGCCAGTTTTTCGATGATCTTCGGCGCCAACCTTGGTTCGATGACTCGCTGGTGATCCTGACTGCGGATCACGGCGATTCGTTTGAACGCGGTTATCTCTACCACGGCGCAGAACTGTACGAAAACTCGACTTGGGTGCCGCTAGTCATTCGCTTTCCGGGGCAAAAGAGCGGCGCACGGGTGTCGGGGCTGACTCAAACCGTCGATATTGCGCCAACGATTCTGAAATCTGTCGGTGTGCCGATTGCCGATTGGATGGACGGCCAAGCGCTGGAACCTAGCTCTTCGCCGGCCCAGGTTGCCACCATCGCAGTCAATTACGACCATCCTGGGGAGAGTCTATCCAATTCGCTGCCGACCACGAAGTTGGCGATTTGGTGGAATCGCTTCAAACTGATAGCTGGTTGTAATAACCCAGCGATGGAACTCTACGATCTCGCCAAGGATCCCGCGGAGCAGATCAATTTGGCGGAGCGCGAGGGCGATACTGTGCAGCGCTTGAAATTTATGCTTGGGCAACAGCTGGCCAACCAACCCGGTCCGTTGAAGTTGTCTTGCGCAAACCTCTGACGGGCCGATGTGCGGAATCCGTTGAGATCGCCTCACTTTCATTATTCGCTTACTTATATTATGGAATAGGCGTTTGTCGCATTCAAATTGTCAGCAAAAAACTTGAGGAGTCAGCGCAATGAAAATCTCCCGTCGACATTTTCTCACTAAGGTCACCGTCGGTGTTGCTGGATTATCGCTGGCGCGCGACTTCGCCTGGGCGCAGGCTAAGGGGAAATTGGGCTACATGAAGATTGTCGACAATGCGGCGATGTTCATGGCGATGGAGAAGGGGTTTTTCAAAGCGGAAGGCATCGAATTGGAGACCGTGCCGATGGCGGGCGGCGCGGTGATTGTCCAGGGCGTGACTTCGGGCGATCTACAGTTCGGCTGGACCAACGTGATCTCGCTCTACCAGGCCCATGCCGAAGGTTTCGACTTCAAGCTCATCGCCGGCGGCGCGACCAACATTCGCGGCAGCAACGAAACCCATGCGATCGTCGTCGGCAAAGACTCGCCGATCAAGAGCGCCAAGGATCTCGAAGGCAAGACCGTGGCGGTTAACACGCTTAACAACATTGTCCATCTGATGGCGCTCGCCTGGGTCGACAAAAACGGCGGCAATTCGAGCAAGGTCAAATTCGTCGAGATTCCCTTCCCGCAAATGGAGCCGTCGTTAATCGCCGGTAAAGTCGACGCCATCAGCGTTCAGGAGCCTTTCGCCGCGGTGGCGGCGCGCCGGCCGGAAGCTCGTGTATTAGCGAATCCCTGGGGTGATGTCCTGCCGCGCTTCTTGATCGCCAGCTGGTTCGCTTCCGACAAATGGATTCAGAAAAACCGCGGCGTCGCGCAGGGGTTCGTGCGCGCGATCAATAAGGGCGTCGACGCCATCCGCGCCGACAAAGAAGGCGCCCGCGCGGCGATGATCAAGTGGGCCGGCCTCAACCCCGACTTCGCCGGCAAGATCGGCTTGCCGGAATTTGAAAAGTCGATTGCCGAAAAAGATCTCCAAGTGACCATGGACCTGACCTACAAGTACAAGATGATCTCCAAGCCGCTCAAAGCGCGCGATGTGCTGAGCGATCTGGCGAGGAAAGCGTGAAAACCCAGTTGGCGTAATGGGTTCGGAAAAACCAACTCTCCAACACTTCATTCTGTTACTCTCTCCCAGTGCCCATCCTCGAGGTTCAATCACTTTCGAAAAGCTACCGGCAAGCCGGCGGCGAGACTACCGTGGCGATTGGCAATATTACGTGCCAGGTCGAGGCCGGTGAGTTTGTTTCCTTCGTCGGTCCTTCGGGCTGCGGCAAGACGACGCTGTTGATGTCCATTGCCGGTTTGTTGGCACCGAGTTCCGGCCGCGTCATCGTCAATGGTAAGGAAGTCAGTGGGCCGCCGGCCAACTTGGTGCTGTTGTTTCAGGAGTACAATAAATCGCTGTTCGCCTGGCGGTCGGTGCTCGGCAACGTGCGTTTCGGTTTGGCAGCGCGCGGCGCGCGATCGACAGGTGCGGCGGCAGCGGAAGATAAGGCGCGCACGCTGATCGAGCTGGTCGGCTTGAAGGGATTTGAAAGCCACTATCCGTGGGAACTCTCCGGCGGCATGCAGCAACGCGTGGCGATCGCCCGGGCGCTGGCCTACGAGCCGGAAGTTTTGTTGATGGATGAACCGTTCGGTTCGCTCGATGCCCTGACGCGGCTGGAGCTCGAAGACACGCTGCTGCGGCTGTGGGCGGAACTCAAGACCACGATCCTGTTTATCACCCACGATATCGAAGAAGCGATTTATCTTTCCGACCGCATCTGGGTGCTGAGCCGGCGGCCGTCGCAAATCGTTCAAGAACTTAAAAGCGATTTTTCCCGGCCGCGCCATCAAGTGACGACCCGTGCCGACGGACGCTTCATGGAACTGCGCAATGACATCTACCGGCAGATCGGCAACCAGGGGGCGCCGTGAACCAGGCGAAACCTTTTAATTGGCTGGGCTGGTCGAGCTTCGCGCTGTTGCTGGTCGCCTGGGAGCTCGGCGCCCGCGCCACGCCCAAGCTCGAACTCTATTTCCCGCCGGTGAGCCGGATTCTCAGTGCTCTCGGGCAGGCGCTTGCCGCAGGTTCGATTACGCAGCATGCGCTGGTCACATTGGCGCGTTTCGCCGAAGGTTTCTTGCTCGCTGCGCTTTTGGCGGTACTGTCTGGAGTCGTACTTGGCTACTTTCGCTTCTTGAATAGCTTGTTGGCGACGCTGATTGAACTTCTTCGGCCCATGCCCTCGGTGGCGATCATTCCGGTGGCGATTCTTTTACTCGGCATCGGCGACGGCATGATCGTTAGCGTCACGGTCTACGCCACACTCTGGCCGATTCTTATCAACACCATCGACGGTGTGCGCAACATCGACCCCACGCTGATCGATACCGGTCGTACCTTCGGCCTCAACCGCTGGCGGATTCTGTGTCAAATTATTTTGCCGGGCGCCTCGCCGTATATCGTCACCGGATTACGCATCGGCTTGTCCATCGCGCTTATCCTCGTCACTACTGCCGAGATGATCGCCGGCAGCACGGGGCTGGGCTTTTTTATTCTCGATGAAGAACGGGCGATGAACAGCGCCAACATGTACGCTGGGATTGTTGTCGTCGCGCTGCTGGGCTACATGCTCAATCGGCTGTTCTTGATGATCGAGAGCCGCGCGATGAAGTGGCGCCACGGCATGATGGCGCGGCAGGCGGCGTGATGGGTCTAAGGCGATTTCACGGCATGGCGTTTCTGTTGACCCTCCTGGCGCTCTGGGAGCTCGCTGCCCAGGCTGAGTGGATCAATGCGCTGATTGTGCCGCCGCCGTCGAAAATACTCAAAATATTTTCCGAGCTGACCTGGTCCGGGCAGATTCCCATGCAGATCCTCGTCAGCATGAAACGAGCGCTGGCGGGCTATTTGCTCGCCGCGGTGGTGTTTATCCCGCTGGGGGTTTTAATGGGGCTATCGCCGACGATCCATCGGCTCTTCGAAGTGATCGTCGAAATGCTCCGGCCGGTGCCGCCGCCGGTGGTGATCCCGGTGGCGCTGTTGTTCTTCGGCTTGGGCGACGAGATGAAGATCTTCGTGATCTTCTTTTCCTGCGCCTGGCCGATTCTCTTAAATACCATCGACGGTGTGCGCGGCATCGATTGGGTGCTTTTGAACACCGCCAGAACCTTCGGCCTATCGCGCGGTAAAATTATCTGGCAGGTCATTTTACCCGCCTGCTCACCGCAGATTATCACCGGATTGCGGGTAAGCTTGCCGATCATGCTGATTCTCGTGGTGATCTCGGAAATGGTCGGCAGCACCGATGGCATCGGCTATTTCGTGCTCGACTCCCAGCGCCGCTTCAAAGTCGCCCAGATGTACGCCGGCATGTTGGCTTTGGCGCTCTTGGGCTACACGCTCAATCAGCTGTTCAATTTTTTGCAGCGGTTGTTGTTGCCGTGGCAGCGGGGACTGCTGCGAAGAGGGGATGAAGGATAGGATCAGACAGAGATAGAGACAGAGACAGAGACCTGAGTGGGGCGGTCTCTGTCTCAAATCTCAATTCTGTCCCCCTAGACGATATGCATGCCGCCGCCGGGAGGCGGGGTCGGCTGGTTTTTGCCGGGCAGCCAGGGCACGTCTTTGCGCGGGCTGTTGCCGACGACTTTGAATTTAGCCCGGCCCATGTTGCCAAACTCGATCTCGATGGTGTCGCCGGAATTGACCGGCGCCAGCCCCTCGTGAAAAGTTCCGGTGGCGACGACGTCGCCGGGGCTGAGCGTCAAGAGCTTGGTCAACCAGGCGATTTGGTTGGGAAGCTTATGGGCCATGGCGCCGGTGTTATAGTTTTGCCGGGGCTCGCCGTTGGTCCAGGATTTCACGTTGACATTATGCGGATCGGGAATCTCATCCTTGGTGATGATCCACGGGCCGCAGCAGCCATGGGAACCCTGCCCTTTGCCGACGAACTGGGTGCGCCGCACCATGCCGCGGGTCGAAATGTCGAACATCGGCACGTAGCCGAATACATAGTCCAGGGCCTTTTTTTCGGTAACGTCCTTGGCGGTCTTGCCGATGACGTAGGCGAACTCGGCTTCGGGTTGATAAACCACACAGGAAGGGATATCGCGCAGCTCGACTTCGCCGTCGGGGCCGACTAAATCCGGTGACTTATAAAAATACTCGTTGGGGAAATTGTCGGCGGTGCGCTCCGGCCGGTCGATGTAGTTGCTGAAGGCGGCAAGAAACTTGCCGGGCCGCGCCAGCGGACTGAGCAGTTGCACGCTCGCCAGCGGCACGCCGTCCTGCTCGGCTAAAACTTTTTCAAAACGTTTGCGATATTTACGCCAGCCGTCGATGATCTCTTCCATCACCCGCTGCGGCCCCTTGGCTTTGCGCGCGCCGAGGGTGTTGCTGACATCCACGACCATGTTGTCGTTTTTGATTACACCGATCTGGTCGTCGTTAAAACGAAGAATCTTCAAATTAATCTCCTCTCGGGCCAAATTTCGGCCTATCTTTGCGACAACCGGATGGGCTTGTCAAACTGAATATCACGCTTGGTTGTGCTGACTGGGTCGAAGCGGCGGTTTGCAAATTGTCTGGCGCGAAGCTGGAGACGATCATGTGAAGCCGCGCCAGTGACAGAATATTTCGGCGCGACGGCGCTGGAGGTGAAAGGTCGAGGGTCTATTGTCCGAAGCGTTTCAATTCGGCATTGGCGGCGTGAAAGAAGGACGTGTTGGGCGCGCATTGGCTCTTGGCCGTCAGCAGCCGAGCAATGGCGTCGTCCTTGGCGCCCTGGAGCAGCTTGGCTTCGGCGACGTAGAAATTGGCTTGGCATTGCTGCTCAGTCTTAATACTTTCCTCGGCGGTCTCAGCGGCGGCGTACAAAGAAGACTCGTCGAGCTTACCGAGATAATATTCGAATACGGTAGCCGGCCAGCGTTTATCCAGCCCAACGCGCGCCGATTGCTCGGCAAGCTCGCGCGCGGCACTGCGATCGTCATTGGCCTTACGCAGGGCGAGATAGCGCCATAGAGCGGCGTGACGGTTGTCCGGTCTAGCGCGGACCACCTGCTGCAGGGTCTGGGCGCTCTGGAGAAAGCGGCCTTGGAAAAATAACAGGTCCGCTATCGGATGAGGATCGACCGCACTGAAGCCTAAGCGCATGGCTTCTGCGTAGTCGTCCACCGCCTGATCGTAGTTGCCTGCGTCCCGGTGGGCGATGGCGCGATCGCGCCGCGTCAAGGCGTTGAGCGGTTCGAGGACGAGAGCGTTGTCGAAGTCCTTGAGCGCTTGGCGGTAGTCACGGCTCTCTTGGTGGGCGAGTGCGCGCTTGTGCCAAGCGCTGGCGAAAGAACTGTCCTGGGAGATCGCCTTGTCAAAGTCGTGTATCGCCGGGGTGAAGTCCTTCTGCTTCGCAAAAATCTGCCCTCGCAGGTAGTATGACTGGGTATAGTACGGGTTGAGTTGGATCGCTGCGTGCAAATCTTCCAGGGCGCGCGCATGGTTGCCGTCGTTGAGATTACGCAGGGCGCGCTGGTGCAGACTGGCGGCGTCGCTCAATGGTTCGTCGTTGGCCACCCGGTTGTGCGCCAGATCGCCTGGCACTTGGGCAACGGCGAGGGGGGTGAACTGGAGAACCGCGGCGAAGAGAGACAATCCTATGATGTTGGGCATGGCGGTCCTTGAGGGAAAGTTTGATCGGACTGGAGCTATCAAACTGAGCAACATCGATGCCACGCTCCAGACGACAGATTGACGAGCTTATGGCAGATTCGCTTGGTCAATCCTGCCTAAATCATCCGGTTTTCCCAGCGGCGGGCGGACTTGGGACGGGAGTTGCAATCTGCATTGGGCAAAATTGTCAGCGCTGAGTCTGTGTTGATGCAGGAATAATCCTGCACCCTAGCCATGACTTGAATGTCACTATCGCTGCGGCGTATAGAATTAAGGCG
Organism: Thermodesulfobacteriota bacterium; assembly: GCA_041749055.1. Taxonomy (GTDB): domain Bacteria; phylum Desulfobacterota; class Binatia; order UBA9968; family UBA9968; genus DP-20. The sequence continues at coordinate 12,365 of JBGTCC010000785.1, forward strand.
CAGCGAAAATTTATTTGGAGCCATCTCAGTCAGTCTTGGAGGTTGAATGTTACTGATCAATAATCAGGAAGTGGAAAAACTGTTCTCGATGAAAGATTGTCTCGCCGCCCTCGAAGACGGCTACGACGATCTGATGATCGGCGACGCCGTCTATCGGCCGCGCCTGGACCTGTGGATGCCCTGTGAACGGCCGGACGGCTACTGGCGCTGGGGCACCATGGAGGGGGCGAGCCGCAAGATCGGCGTGTTCGCGATCCGTATGAAATCGGACGTGGTCTACTGGCCCGGCGGCGAGACCGAAGAAAAATATTGCATGCAGCCCGGCACCTGGTGCGGCTTGGTGATGGTCTTCAGCGTGCGCAACGGCGAACCGCTGGCGATGATCAACGACGGCTTGCTGCAACATATGCGGGTCGGCGGCTGCGCCGGTCTCGGCGTGAAATATCTTGCTCGCGAAGACGCCTGCGATGTCGGCATCTTCGGTTCCGGCGGCATGGCGCGTAGCTATTTGGAAGCGTTTGACCAAGTGCGCAAGCTGCGCAAAGTGAAAGTCTACAGCCCAACCAAGGCGAACCGCGATCGATTTGCCCAGGAGATGACCGGTAAACTCGACATCGAAGTCGTGGCGGTGGACGCGCCGGAAAAAGTCGTGCGCGAAGCCGACATCGTGGCGACTTGCACGGACTCGACGCAAACGGTTTTCGACAATCCCGAATGGCTGAAAGAGGGCGCCCATATCACCTGCGTGCGCGCCTGCGAGGTCGGCCCCAAAGTGATCAAGCAATGCGACCTGTCGGTGAAGCTCGGCAGAAATACTATCGAAGCCATGGACGAAGGCATGATCCGCCTGCACGGCAATGTCGGCTACATCGCCGGCCAGCCGGAAGAGCGGGCGCGCATTCCCAATCCGGCGGTGGATAATTACAAGGGCGATTATTTCAAGTACTTCATGGATGTGCGCTCGGGCAAAGTTCCCGGACGGCAAAATAATAAACAGGTGACCTTCTTCATCAATGCCGGCACCCAAGGGCTGCAATTCGCCGCCTGCGCCGGCAGAGTGGTCGAGCTGGCGAAAAAGGCCAAAGTCGGACGGGAGCTGCCGACGGAGTGGTTTTTACAGGATATTCGGGACTAGACAGAGACAGAGACAGAGACAGAGACAGGAGACAGGAGACAGAGGAGGGAAGGATGAGAGAGGGAAAGGGAGGGGCGGTCTCTGTCTCAAGACTCTGTCGTCTTCAGTACCCCAGATCCTCGATCTCTTCTTCGTCCATGCCGAAGTAGTGGGCGATCTCGTGCAGCACCGTGAGACGAAGTTCCTCGTGCAGTTCTTCAGGGTCGGGGAAGTCTGCTAAAAGCGCTTCGGCGAAGATGGTGATCTTGTCGGGCAAGAGCGGCGGATCGAGGCTCGATCGTTCGGGCAGCGGGATGCCTTGGTACAGGCCGTAGAGGGTTTCTTCTTCGAGGTCGATTTCCTCGGCAAGCAGGAGTTCTTGCGATGGCCGGTCTTCGACGACGAACTCGACGTTGCGCAGTTGCTCGCGAAACTGGCGCGGCAGCCGGTCGATGAGCCGGGCGACTTCTTTACGAATGTCTTGATGATTCACCGTGGCTGAGTTTCCCGTAAATGTTTCTGCGCTGCAAGCTCTCACAATTGGTTTTCTACTTCGCGATGGCGGTGGCCCTGGTCGGCTGCGCGATTCCTATCACTGTGCGCCAGGCGACGCTGAACGACGATCTCGATCTCGCTGCGCTACGGGTGGCGATCGGCCACAGCCTGGCCTATTTGCAAAAATTGCCGCCAGAGCGGGTGGTCGGCGTGCAGCCGCGGCCATTTACAGCGAGCGAGCTGGCCGATTCTCTCTTGTCTTTCAGCGCATTGTTGGACCAACATCCGCGCCGCCATCTCTTAGCCCGTGAGCTTGGCGATCGCTTCGAACTGATTGCCTCCAGTGGCGCGCCGCGGGAAGAGGAAGTGCTTTTCACCGGCTACTACCAGCCGGTGATCGACGGCAGTTTGACGCCCGGCGACGGGTTCGACGTTCCTATTTATGGCGTGCCGGCCGATCTGGCTACGCCGGAGCCAGCCGGCGCCGATGGCGCCAGGAGTGGCGACAAGAAGCCTGGCAGGATCGAGAACAATGTCCTGGTGCCCTATTATTCGCGTCGTGAGATCGACCAGTTGGGCGCACTGCGCGGCCGCGCTCTGGAAATCGCCTGGGTCAAAGATCCCATCGATTTGTTCTTTCTCCATGTCCAGGGCTCGGGTCTTTTACGCTTGCGCGACGGCCGGGAAGTGACCGTCGGCTACGCGGCGCAGAACGGCTTGCCCTATCGCAGCATCGGCCGGTTGCTCATCGACAACGGTAAGGTTCCTAAAGAAGAGATGTCGATGCAGCGGCTGCGCCGCTATTTGACGGAGCATCCGTCGGAGCAAAATGAGATCTTCGCCTACAACGACAGTTATGTTTTCTTTCGTCTAAACCAAGGTGGCCCGTTGGGTAGTCTCGACGTTCCTGTTACCGCCGGTAGGTCTATCGCCACCGATTCACGATTGTTTCCGCGCGGCGCGCTGGCGCTGGTGCAGTTGGAAATCCCCGTCATCGGCGCGCAAGGTGAACTGGCCGGCTGGCGGCCGGTGACCCGCTTCGTACTCAATCAAGACACCGGCGGGGCGATTCGTGGGCCGCAACGAGCGGATTATTATTTCGGCACAGGGGATGAGGCTGGCGCTCTGGCGGGATACATGAACCGGCAGGGGCGGCTGTACTTCTTGGTGCGCAAATAGCGATGAGACCGAGACCGTTGCGCGGATTATTCTCAACGCGACTTGAGCCTTTCTGCGCGCGGGGGTAACTTAACAACGATCAGCGATTGCATGGCGCGGCATACTGAAACACAGCGGTTGAAATGGGCTTTGATCATCAGTTCAGTCTATTTCTTCGCCGAGTTGACCGCCGGTTTTTTCACCAATAGTTTGGCATTGTTGTCCGACGCCGGCCATATGCTTTCCGACGTCGGCGCTTTGGCGCTCAGCTTGTTCGCGTTCCGCGTCGCCAAGCGACCGGCGACTCATCACAGCACCTACGGTTATCATCGCGTCGAAATCCTCGCGGCGCTGTTCAACGGTCTGACGCTTTGGCTGATCGTCGGCGTGATTTTCACTTCGGCCTACTATCGCTTGGCCAATCCGCCGGTGGTGGAAAGCTTTGGTATGATCGTGGTCGCGGTCCTGGGGCTATTGGTGAATATCGCCGCGGCGGCGATTCTCCATTCCGGCCATCATCATAACCTCAACATGCGCGGAGCGTTCCTGCATGTCATGAGCGACGCCATCGGCTCGGTGGGCGCCATCGCCGCCGGCGCGATTATGTTGACCACGGGATGGTATCTGGCCGATCCGCTGATCAGCGTGTTTATCGGTGCACTGATTCTGTACTCGTCCTGGAGCTTGATCAAAGACTCGCTTAGCGTGCTCATGCAGTCGGTGCCCAAAGGCATTCGTCTCGATGAAGTGCGCCAGACCATCGAAGCGGTGGACGGCGTCCATAAGGTTCACGACCTGCATGTTTGGGCGGTGACCTCGGATATCTACACGTTGAGCGCCCATGCGGTGGTGGAAAACGGCGGCGACTTCCATCAGGTGTTGAACGGCATCGAGGATACCTTGAAAGCGCGCTTCAACATCGAGCATACGACGATCCAACTGGAAACCGAGAGCCGCGAGGACAAGGAATTCAAGGATTTTTAGGGTGGTAATTCACCACGAAGGCTCTGGCGCGGCAGAGTCGCAACCAAATGGGAAAGAGTTTTTCCCCACGAAGGACACGAAGGGCACGAAGTTTGGAGATTTGGTCATCCGAACCCTTCGTGTCCTTCGTGCCTTCGTGGTGCGTTACTCCGGCTAAACAATAGCAGCGTGAGACACTACGCTAAATCCTTTCCATGAGAGCGAAGATTGTACCCTGGATCATTCTAGGCGTTCTGGTTCTTGCCGGCGCCAGCTATTCGCTGCGCAACGTATTGGGCAATCGCAGCGAATTCGTCGTCTCCGGTATCGTCGAAGCGGACGATATTCACGTCGGCTCCAAGGTTGGCGGGCGGGTCTTGAAAGTCGCGGTCAAGGAAGGCCAGGCGGTCAAGGCCGGAGCGCC
>JBGTCC010000786.1:0-11101 GCA_041749055.1 Thermodesulfobacteriota bacterium
CCGTGCTCCGTTTCATAGGCGCTGCCTCGCGGTTATTTATCTGCAAACTTGGCGAAAGATGTCGGCCGAAGAAGAAACGGTCATGTTTCCGGCAATCAAACCCTCGCGATCTGCACCGCTTTTCGAAATCTACATACCTATTGACGCAAAATTGGTTGACGGTCAACCAGCGACAGCGCCAATGACAAAGAAGCACAGGGTCCAGACCGCCATATTCACTAAACGATCGTCCAATTGACGACCCAGCGGTTCGGCGATATAGCTCGCGGCATGGAAAAAAAGTTTTTAAATATCCCAGCCATAGGAATTTGCCAATGGCAGCAAGCGCCAAGAATATAAAAATCGTCTGGGGGGCGGGCACGCCGCGGACCTTGCGCGCGCACTGGAGCATGCAGGAGCTCGGCCTTGACTATGAGCGCCGGGCGATTGGATCGCGCGACGGCGGCAATCTGACCCCCGAGTACACGCGCCTCAACCCGAGCCAGAAGATCCCGACGCTGCAGGACGGCGACCTGGTGGTCGCGGAGAGCGCCGCTATCGTGAACTATCTCACTACTTGCTACGGCGCGGCAAAAAACCTGCAGCCGCCGGCCGATCCCGGCGAGCGCGCGCGCTACGATATGTGGTGCTTTTTCGCCATGATGGAACTCGACGCTGACACGATGTACATTATCCGCCGCCACGGCGACCTGCATGCCGTCTACGGCGAAGCGCCCAACGCAGTGAAGGCGGCGAAGGAAATATTTGCCAAGCAGGCCGATGCCGCAATGACGCGCCTCGGGGCGGGGCCCTATGCGATGGGCGATCGCTTCACCGGTGCCGACATCCTGCTCACCACCTGCCTGACCGGCGCGCCGCGTCGCGAGATCAAGCTGCCAGAGCCGCTCAACGACTATCTGGCGCGCACCACCGCACGCGAGGCCTACCAGCGCGCGATGCGGATCAATCAGCGGCCCGCCGCGTCGTAGTTGGAGCCATGCGAATTTGGCCTCGTGTTAGTTCTCGTTGTTGACGAGATCAACAACGTCCGCCGCCCTTCTTGCCATGAAAAATATCTGCCCGTTGGTATGCGCTAGTCCACTGAGTCAACAACGTTTCTAATCCATTCTACTCTCCGTCTCCGTGGTGAAAACCCGGCGCGCGATACGGCACCGACGATGCGGGTCGGTGCGATTTTCATGACACGCCCTTCTGTTAGTTCCCAAAGCCTTGGAGCTTCCCATCGGGTGTTCTGACTACATGTTTGAGCGGCGCGCCGGAAAGATAGCGGCGGGTGTTGTCGCGGACCAGTTCGCTCATGCGGCGCCACAATTGCCGCCCGCCCTGGCCGCCGACATGGGGGGTTATTATTACGTTGGGGAGATCCCAGAGCGGGTTCGCCGCGGGCAGCGGTTCGTCGGCGAGGGCGCGAGCCAGTGCCGCCTCGTCGACAACCTTGCCGCGCGAGATGTTGATCACGATCGCCCGCGCTGGCATCAGCGCGATTCTTTCGGCGCTGAGAAATCCCCTGGTGCCATTGTCTAGCGGCATCGCAACTATTACTACGTCGGCGCTGGGCAGTACCTCATCGACCTTTTCCCGCGCGACTACGCGGTCGATCTCCGGCACGGCTGGAGTAGGCGATCGAGTGACGCAGATTACCTCCATATCGAACGCCTTGGCCTTGCGCGCGACATCTTGGGCGATGCGGCCCATGCCGAGGATCACCAGCCGCGCGCCATCGGGGTCGACAATGTGGGCAGACATGGAGTGGCGCGACCACTGTCGTTGTTCGCGCAGCCGTTCGAAGCGGGTAAAGTTGCGCATGACGCCCAGCATCAGCGCCATGGCATGGCTGGCCAGCACCCGCTGGCTGACGTCACCCGCATTAGTGACCCAGACGCCGTCAGGCAGTCCCATCTTGAGGCCAATCTCGACGCCCACGGTGGTGAATTGGATCCACCGGAGGGCGCGCCCTTTGTCGCGCACCAGGCGGGCAAATTCAGCGGTGAAGGCGGAGTTGTAAACATGAAGAATTTCCGCGCCGTCGAGCGCCTTGGCCAGGGATTCAAGGCTACCAGCCTTAACCGCCTCGACCTCGGGGAAGTCGCGCCCGAAGGCGTCGTCGACCACGTCACTGGAAGCGTGAACGAACTGGGCAATACGAACGGTCATGACGGCCCTCCCTAACCTCGGCACGCCCAACGCGCCCGGGCAACGACAGGAAAATCACAAGGCATTTTTTCTTTGCAGGTATAACGGCGAACCGGCGAACCGTCAATCGCACGAGTTTAGAGTGTTCAGATCTGGCAACATCGCGAGCTTGTATCTTTTGATGATAAAGCGAGGCCGTTGCAGATTTCAATTTTCAAGCGGGCCAGGCCCCTCGTGGGACAGCGTCATGGCGACCGCGTTGTTTTAATGTTGAAATCGATCTCGCCGTTATTCGGCAAAGGTAAAAATGTGCCGGTGCAGAACAGGGCTGCAACACCATCAAAAACGGCGCCCGTCGCGGGCTAAGTTGGCAAACCCGCGGGCGAGCGGGTAAAAATGCTTTCCGGCAGAGTTGATCCGACCGTCACCGAGCGCGGTAACGGCTGAGCGTACCGCACCGTAAAGCAGAAAATATTGCGACAACCGAATTGGCGGAAACCAAGCGGATGACGCCGCCAAACCAACCAGCAGCGTTCGCTGCCGCGCTCTGCTTGTGCCGCTGCGAATCGTTTAGCATTCGGAACGCGACCATTTGAAAAATAGTCTGGACTCCTGCCTATTCAGTGAGCCGCTAATGGCCCGTTGGCGCCTCATGTGCGTGCGGGGCGCACGCACATGAGGCAATCGATTAACCCTTAACTTAATCAAAAATTAAGGTGGCTACTTGCCCGGCCGGCCGATCATGCTGATGAGTTTCTTTTTCACGGCTGGAGTCAAGGTCAGCGACTCTTCGGCCAATTTTTCCACCTCCGCCCCAGACGTAAAGCTCAAGTCAAGATTGAGTTTTTTGATTTCCTTTAGAAAAACCGGGTCTGCCATCGTTTTCAGGAACGCGGCGCGAAGAATTTCGACCTTATCCTCAGGGGTGCCGGGCGGTAACGCGATCGGGCGCAGCATCTTATACGGCGCCAGCCAGGCGCGGATGGCCGCGCGGTTTTCGTCACCCTGCACCACTTCACTGAGTTGCGGCACTCCATTGAGCTCAGGATCCTCGAATTTGCCTTCGATCAAATAAGGAATCAGCTTCTGACCGCCCTTTGCATCAAGCATCGAACGAGCCGTGACCCTGATGGAATCCCAGGTCCAGCAAGCGCCGTCGAGCTCTTTGCGCTGCATCGAGACACGCACGGCGGAAGTGCCCTTGAAACCGGCAACGACGTCGAGCTTAGCGCCGAGCAATCCTTTCATCAGTCTCGGCAAATCGTCGGTCGTCGAGCCGGCGCCGGTGGATCCCATCTTCAGGATCTTTTTAGACTTAAGCACATCGTCGAGGGTCTTTAGACCCGTAAAGCCCATGATCACACAGGCCGGGTTTCCCCCGGCCATGGAGCCGACCCATTTGAACTTGCGGCCGTCATAACTCACACCTTTGGATTCCAAGGCTTGCTGTGTCAGCAGGCCGCCGCCAAACACACCGGCGGTCAGCCCGTCTGGCTGGGAGCGCGAATACAAGTAGTTTGCCGCTAGCTTGCTCCCAGCTCCGCCTTTATTCTCGACGACGACACTCGGATTGCCCGGAATATGTTTACCCAAATGTCGGGCAACCAATCTTGAGTAAGTGTCGTAACCGCCGCCGGCGCGATATCCGACAATGATGCTAATCGATTTTCCGGCATAAAAATCTTCGGCCGGCGCAATTGTCGGCGCCGCAATCATCGCCGCGGTTAAGAACAGCGCGGCATTCATTATATTTTTCATACTGTCACCTCCATTTTTTTTGCCCACACTAGGACACGCTAATTCAAGAATCTGTCGTGAGCAGATTGCCGATAAACGCCGGGGTAGGCGGTTAATACCGGACGGTTCTCCATACCTGACAATGTTATTCGAACTGCTGAAGAACCGCGGAAAACTCTGCGAGCCCTGTTGAAGTCAGGTAACTCTACAGAGCAGAATTCCTGGTTCTGCTGAAAAACCCGGTTGCAAATCTCGATTTGATCAGCGGTTGTAGTTCTGCCAGTGATAATTTTCATCGATAGCTGCCTTGGCTGTGAAAATCCCTCGCTCTTTGCTCTTACACCGGGGTCATCGTCGCCATTTCGGTCTGAAAAGCCAGCCGTCTTAAATAGCGTTTCACGTTGCAGGCGGCACCCATCAAGTAATGCGACAAACTGACCCGGTTCAGTCCGCGATACTTGGTTTGTCTAAGCCCATGACCGCGTACCAACTCGCTGTGAGTTCCCTCGATGCCGTTTCTGGGATACATGGATCGGAAGAACTCTGGCTGTTTCATTTCCTTGCGCCGCTGCTCGACCAGATCGTGGCGTAAGCCAACCACCAGAATTCGCCGCCCGCTCCTGGCCCGCGTGCATTGCTTCTGCACCGGACAGCAGTCGCACTGGCTGCCCCATTCCAGACGGTAGTACTCACTGCCCATGTAGCTGTCCTTGATGTGGCTGCACTGGGTGCTGGTCTTTCCCTGGGGACAAACCGCCCGCTGGTTCTCCACGTCGACTGTAAACCCATCGGCGTTGTACGGTCCTTTGTGGGGATCTGGACGGGTCGGTCCCAAAAGCTCCATGCCATTGCCTTCAGCTTGCGCCAAGCTGCTCTCGGTCACATAACCGGCGTCGGCGTAGATCGCCTGGGGTTTGATCTCGTGATGTTGCTGTTGCCGTTTGAGCGCTTCGGCCAAGCCGGTCTTTTCGTTCTCGGCCGCCTCGACAGTGACAATCTCGGTAATAAAATGTTCGCCAGGCTCGCCTTTGACTTTGGCCGGCAGTTCGGGATCGACGCTCTCGACCACATGGACCTTGTAGCCGGTCCACTGTTTATTTCCTTTGTCGGCGTAATGGGCATCGGGATCATGGGGATTCTGCACCGACCGTGACGGCCGCTGGCGCCGGGATTGGATCGCTCCTTCGACAATCTCGAATTGCTCGGCAAACACCCGGCGCAACAGTTTCACTGATGCCCGTTCACCGAGACTGGATTCATGGTTATCGATCCAATCCAGTATCTCTCTCATGTCTTGGCCGCATTGGCGGTAGCGGCTATCGCGCTCTACTTTGCTTAACCGCCAGTCCACTTCGCTCTGCACGTAGAGTGCCCACAATCTCTCCCAGAACTCGGGCCGCTTACCGGCCACAACAACCCCGGCCAACTCCTCCAACGCTAAGCGCATCGTCTCTACCGCGCATTCCAACCGGCTCATCTCTTTGACGTAGCCCAAGATATGCGTGCTATCGATACGCTGCTTGCCGGCCCGCTTGATCAGTCCAAGTTCGATCAATAGGTCGACGATCCCGTCAAAAATAACCCGCTCAGCCTGGTTCTCCTCCAGCCGGTCGCGAAAATAAACCAGTACCGTCGGATGAAACCCTTCATAGGGAAGTTCCAAGTCCAAGGCGTACTTCCAGCCCAGGTGATAGGCCACTTGCTCGACTGCTCGCCGATCCGATACCTTCTCCATGAACTGCAAAAGCGTCACCCCGCACAACAGCACCGGATCGATCGCGGGCCGACCGTTACTCTCGCAGTAAAGCGCCTCCAACCGCGCTCGAAGCGCTAACAGCTGGGGGAAAATATTCTCCCGAAACAGCCGGTAACGGTCCGACGTACCGAACAGCTCGCCGCAAACAAATCTCGTGTGATAAAAACTCTGCTGGGAATCCATCCGCCGTATGCTCATGAATTCAAATTAAAGATTGGCGCTTCACTTATCAATGCTCTCTCAGTCTGCGCTCATGATTAATCACAAATGCAACCGGGTTTTTCAGCAGAACCAGTAAATATCTCTGACCTTGATGCCAAGCTTAGCCGCCGCATTGACTAGCCCTTTGGCGCGCTCGGTGGTGTGGCGGATATGACGGGCGCCTTCATCGGTAAAGTTTACCAGCGAGACATAAGTCGCCATCGAGACCTCCCGGTGGGCCGACCCATTAATAAGCTCATCATGCCTTGGCATGGATCATGAGCGCCGTTCAGATGGTCTTGTTCACCACGAAAGACACGAAGAGCGCGAAGTTCGGAATATAAATTATCCGAACCCTTCGTGACATTGGTGGTGAAAACCGTATTCACAGTAAACCCGCCAGCGCCAAAAAAAAGCCGGTCTGCCCCCGCGACCTCTCGCAAAAGCAACCGGCTCTTCGCCACCTAATTCCTCTCTAAATATCATGCCGCGCTCCTTGCACTGCTGCTCCGAATCGCGAGAGTCTATCAATGTTGAGGAAATTTCGTTGTGACCGAAACGCTACCAACGGGCATTGCCGGTGTCAAGCGAATCTTTCTGTTGTCGTATCGAATAAGGCCTTGAACTTTTGCTTCGATTCGGATTATTTCTGTGTTTTTGCGGCGAGAGTTGGCAAACGTTCATTCAGCGGAGGCAGCATGTTCGATTTTCTTTTCCCCATCCATCCATTCGGCGGCCACACGCTGCGCCTGGTCGCGCAAGCGCAGCAGGGCGGCGCCGATGTCTTCGATATCGCCCGGGCGATGAAGAACGTTGAAGCCGGGGACAAAGGCGCCTGGGAACGGGAGTGGCTGGCCTTAGCTGAAAAGACTGAAGCGCGCGCCCACAGCGCAATGGCGGCCGGCCATCAAGGCACGGCGCGGCAGAATTTTTTCCACGCCAGCAATTACTATCGGATGTCCGACGTGCTCCTGACCAGCGCCGAGGAAAGCAAACGCGGCGAGCGCTTCCGCCAGTCCCAAGCTATGTTTCGCGCCGCCGCTAAACTCAATTCCCCCAAGATCGAAGTGATTTCAGTGCGCTGCGGCGATGAACAATACGACGGTTACTTCTGCCATCCCGTGAACCCCAAGCCGGGCAAATGGCCGGCCGTGCTGTTTCTCGGCGGCGCCGACGCCTACGCGGAAGAGATCTATTTCGGCGGCAAGCAAATGCTCGATCGCGGCTGGGCAATGCTGCTCGTCGACACGCCGGGGCGCGGCTCGTCGATGTACTTGAAAGGCATCAAGACCCGTCCCGACTACGAAGTGCCCGGCAAAGCTTGCATCGATTATCTAGTTTCACGCCCGGAGGTCGACGCCGATCGCGTCGCCCTCCTCGGCATCAGCATGGCCGGTTACTACGCGCCGCGCGTCGCGGCATTCGAGAAGCGGCTCAAAGCTTTGGTTGGCTGGAGTGGCTGCTACAGCATCTTGGACGATCTCTATGACTGGTGCGTGCATTTGCGGCCGGTCTGTCAACGGCTGCTCGGCGGCGTCAGCCACGAAGAGGCACGCCGGCAATTGAAAGATTTCACCATGGCTGGTGTCGCCAAGAACATCACCTGCCCGACGCTCATTACCCACGGCGATAAGGACACGCTGATGTCCGTCGAAGGTGCGAAGAAGTTATTCAATGAAATCGGCGCCACCGACAAAACGTTAAAAATTTACGGCGAAACCGACGGCGCCGGGCGCATCCATTGCAGCCACGACTACTGGGCATATAATTTGCCGTACATGTTGGACTGGCTTGAAGAGCGGCTGTGAGGAAATTGCAGTGATGGAGTATTGGAGTCATGGTTATTCGGAACGACTGCGCGGCTATAATTTTTCCGGCTCTTCCGGGTTTACCGTGAAGATGTTTTCACCACGAAGGGCACGACGGACACGAAGGGTTTTGTAGGTGGCGCTCGACGCACCGATCGGTCTGGGACGGCGAAGCAAACTGTTGATCATGCGAAGGAAGTTTTAACAATGACAAACAACGGACAAACTCATTGGGACAAAGAAGTCGACGTGCTCGTTGTCGGCTACGGTGCCGCGGGTGGCATATCGGCGATCACCGCCCACAACGCCGGCGCGAAGGTTTTATTGATCGAAAAGATGCCCCACCCCGGCGGCATCTCGATTCTCTCCGGCGGCGGCGTTGCCTTCGCGCATAACGCCGAGGGCGCCTTTCAATATTTAAAACGCACCTGCAACGGCACCACGCCGGACGACATTCTGCGCAAGATGGCTGAAGAGATGGTCGGCATGATCGACTGGGTCACCGAGCTCGCCAAAGTCAGCGGCACGGAACCGTCCAAGACCGAAACTCGCGGCCATGGCACCTATCCATTTGCCGGCACCAACGACATTGACTCGATCAAGCTCAAAGACTTTCAAGCCTACGACGAGTTCCCTTGGGCCAAGGGACTGCGCGGTGGCGCGCGGCTGTTCAAAGTCGTCTACGACAACGTCAACACCCGTAACATCGAAGTGCTGCTTTCGACACCGGCAAAGGAATTGGTCTTGAACGAGGACGGCGAAGTGATCGGCCTCGTCGCCGAGCATGACGGAGAGACGATTCGTATCAGGGCGAATAAGGGCGTCATCCTGTGCTGCGGCGGCTACGAAAACGACGATGCCTTGAAGCTGCAATATTTCGAAGCCCAGCCGGTCTATCCGGTCTATCTCGGCAACACCGGTGACGGATTGAAGATGGCGCAAAAAGCCGGCGCCGGCCTCTGGCATATGTGGCATTTCCACGGCGGTTACGGCTTCAAGTTTGCCGAGCTGCCCTTCGCCATCCGCCATGTCTGGGCCGGACCGAGAAACGAGAACCGCAAGATGATTTGGATCGGCGTCGACAAATCTGGCAAGCGCTTCATGGACGAGTACCCGCCCGCGCCCCAGGACACCGGCACCCGGGCGCTGGAATACTACGACGCCGATATTCAAGATTACCCGCGCATCCCCTGCTATCTGATCTTCGACGAAGAAGGCAGAAAGCTCGGCCCCATCGGCATCCCGATCGTCAACGACGAGCGCTACGACGCCAGCTGGAGCGCGGACAATCTCGCTGAGATCGACAAAGGTTGGATCAAAAAAGGCAACTCGCTGGAAGACATCGCCGCCCAGATCGACGTCAATCCCAAAGTGCTTAGAGCGACGGTGGAACGCTGGAACGATCTCTGCGCCAAAGGCCAGGACGAAGATCACAAACGGCCGCCGAAAACCATGATGCCGATCAAGACCGGCCCGTTCTACGTCATGGAAGCCTGGCCGATCGTCAACAACACTCAGGGTGGCCCCGAGCATGACGTGAAGCAGCGCGTGCTCGATCCGATGAAACGACCGATCCCGCGCCTCTACGTCGCCGGAGAAATCAGCTCGATCTACGGCCATTTGTATTTGGAAGCCGGCAACATCACCGAATGTTTCGTCGCGGGGAAAATTGCCGGGCAAAATGCCGCGGCCGAGAAGCCTTGGAGTTAGCAGGCGCTGAAAATATCGGGAACAAGCTTAAGTCGGCATGAACGGCATTCCTGCAATTTGTCATTTCGGCGCAGGCCGGCATCCATCTTCGGCTTCCTATCGACCGCAATTTACTGGACTCCGGTTTTCACCGGAATGACGGAAGAAGGATCGACATCGAAAGGTCAAATACCCAACGCTTGGACTTGCAACCCCAGGGTCTCCACTTGGCAGGTCAAGTCTGAATTGTTTGTCGAACTTTCTAGAAATAGCGCCACAGCCACCATTTCTCGAAGCCGATCTTCGCCCAGTAGATCGTCTTTGACGGCCCCCAGGTTCTAGGATCAGTGGCGCCGAAGGGCGGCCAGCCGGTGGGATAAGTGGTGCGGTTTGCGGCGGCGCGTCCAGCGCCGAACGCGAGTAATCATATGGTGTGCAGCCAGAGGTCTACCGGTCGCCCCTTTCCGCTGATCTCGACGGCGAGATTATGCGCCAGCACATCCGCTTCCTGATGCGCCACGCCGCCGGCCTTGGACGCCGGCAGGTCGGCGCAATCGCCGATAGCGTAGACATTTTCCCATTTGGTTTGCAGCGTGTCGTAGTCGACGCGGATACCGGTTTCGCTCTCGGCCAAGCCGCTATCGAGCAGCACTTGCGCTGGCCGGTGCGGCGGCACCATCACCAGTAAATCGTACGGGATATTGTAATTGTACAAACCCTGAACGACCTTTTTCTCTGCGTCGATGGAGCGGACGACAAACTCGTAGTGTTGCTTGATGCCACGCCGTTTGCTTTCAGCATTCATCCACACGGTCGGATCATGCGCTTCGCCGGTTGGCTCCGCCTCGCGGGTGAAGTAGTCAATCTGTACGCGGTCGCGGATGCCCTTTTGGCGGAAATAGCCGTCGAGCATCCACTGCGCTTCATAGGGCGCCGGCGGGCAGCGGTAAGGCCCGAGCGGCACACCGACGACGACCCTGCCGCCGCGAAACGACTCCAAGCTTTCACGCAAACGCATGGCCGCTTCCATCTCCCAGGGGTGCTGCGAGCCTTCGGCAAAGCCCGGAACCAAGTCGGGACGCGTCTGCAAGCCTAGCGACGTGATCAAGTAGTCGTAATTGATCTTCTCTTTATCGAGCGAGACTTCCTGGCGAATCGGATCGATGCCCAAAATCTCCGATTGAATCACTCGCACATTGCGCTTCTCGATTATCTTTAAATTCCGGCTAATATCGCGGGGCTGGCGCTCGCCGATCATGATGAACAGAAACGCCGGCATGAAAATATGATCGGCGCGCCGGTCGATTAGAATGACATCGTGATCGGCGCCGAGCTTGCGGCCCAAATGCGTCTCCGCCACCACGCCGCCGCAGCCGCCGCCTAAAATGACTATCTTTTTTCGTCGCGATAGAAGCTGCATGTTGAGTTCTTGGTTTCGCGAAGTCTATTTATCTTGAGCGCCGAGGCGCTGCTTCGAACGTTGCGCCAGTCCCTGGAGATTTCTCAGCCGCTGCTCGCGCCAGAGTTGTTGCTCGCGCCTGCCGTCGGCGTTGAGTTCCTTGCCGAAACCGGATGACGTACGCAAAAACCAGATAATCACCTTGTCGGAAAGATCTTTAAGCCATTCCATAATTGTACAAATCTCCGCCGCGCGTTCGGCTTCACTTATCCGAAACTGCCGCGGCTGCGTCGTTGATTATCTTAAGAAGGTATCTTCTTGCCGGAGCTTTTCGCCGGCGGCGAGTAGCCCCTGCGGTGACGGCCCGGACTCGCCGAT
>JBGTCC010000787.1:0-5814 GCA_041749055.1 Thermodesulfobacteriota bacterium
CTTTGGATACTTTTTTCTTCAAGGCCGCGAGCAAGTGCTCCAGCGACGTCTCGATCTCGCCGGTGAGGCAGAGGTCGGACTGGTAGCCATAATAAGGAATCTCGACGCGCAGCGGATTCTCATCGAGCATGGCAACTTTGGCGCCCTTGGCCGGAGTGATCGACGCCGGGTGCCATGGCGCGATGACCGCCAAGAGAAAAATCACGTCGGCGCCCTTAACACCACCGGTAACGTCATAGCCGCTGTGCGGCGCGTGGGTACGCGGAATATTGATGACACCGGTGCTGCGGCTTTCCACCACCGGGCAACCGAGTAGCTCGGCGATCTCGACCAGCAGATTCACGCTCTTTATAGTTTTGCCGGCATCTTCTGCGACGATCACCGGATTCGCCGCGCCGGCCAGCAGGTTGGCGAGATCTTCAATGCCTTTGGAATCGGCGGTGGCCAAGGGCGAGCTGCCGAGATCCGACGGCACATCCTTGGTCATGGTGTCGAACATATATTCCATCGGCATGGAGACAAACACCGGCCCGCGCGGGCCAGCCATGGCGATCCGGCAGGCGCGCTGGACCGTGGACGGCACAATAGCCTTGGTATTGACGCCGAAGCTCCATTTGACCGTGTGATCGACCAGCTTGGCCGGCCCGCCCATGTCGCCCAAGTGGCCCTGCCACTGGCCGCCGACGTCCGGTCCTTCATCTTCGCCGAATCCGATGGATTCGCCGGCGAACACCACCATCGGCACCTGCTCGTGCAGCGCCGCGCGCATCGCCATGGTGGCGTGGAGCGCGCCGACGGTGGTGTGAATGACTACGGCGGGCAGCTTACCCGTGGACTTGGCATAACCGCTCGCCATACCGACGGCGATCTCTTCATGGCGCGTGCTGTAATATTGCGGCATGCCTTCGACGCCCGGCTCCGCCAGCGCTTCCCACAGCGGCGACCATTCCGATCCCGGCGACGCGAAGATTTTTTCGACGCCCATTTTTCCCAGGACACGCAGCATCGACTGCGCGCCGGTCAATCCTTTAGTTTGAATCATGCTCGACTCCTCTTAAAATTTACCGTCTTTGTTCAGTTGATAAGATTAGAATTGCGCCTAATTCTATGTCATCCTCCGCGGCTGAAAGCAACGAGGAATCCGACTCGCCGCGGAGCGGCAAATCGAAATTCCTCGTTGCCCTGTGAATGACGGTTGAATTAAATGTTGTAGAAACGTTTGGCGTTGTTAAGCAACAGATCCTTTTTCACTTCGAGCGAAATATCGTCGCGATTCCACAGGATCGTCGCCGACTCCGGCCAGCTCATGTCCCAGTGCGGATAGTCGGACGCGTACATGAGCGTCTTCGAACCGATCTCTTTGGTGACAAAACTAATCATCTTCTCTTCCGGCTCGCAGCCATAGTAGCTGTTCTCGCTGAACAGATATTCACTGGGTTTCTTTTTGCACAGCGGCGCTTCGACTTTGCCGCGCTTCTCCCACTCCTCGTCCATGCGCTCGGCCCAGTAAGGCAGCCAGCCGCAACCGACTTCGAGATAGCCGATGCGGACTTTTGGAAACAGCTCCGGAATGCCGCCGAAGACCATCGCCGTCAGCTGGCGCAGCACCGGAAATGGATGACCGCAGGTATGCAAGCTGATAAACTGGTCAAATATCTCGCTGCCCGGCTCGTCGCCGCCAAACGCATGGATGGTCAGCGGCGTGTTAAGCTTCTGCGCCTCTTCGTAGAGCGGATAGTATTCCGCGCTGCCGAGATTTTTCCGGTGCGCTTGGGCGACCATCATGCCGCCGCATAAACCCAACTTGGTAACGGCGCGATTGAGCTCCCTGACGCATTCGGCGGGATCGTTCACCGGCAGATTGGCCACCGCTTTCAAGCGCGGCGATGCCTTGCAGTAATCCGAAATGAAATCGTTGTAAGCCCGGCATAGCGCCACTTGAAACTTGCTATCGCGCACCCGGCCGACACCCAAGCCGTTGGTCGGAAACATCACCGCGGTATCGATCTGCTGGGTGTCCATCGCTTCCAACCGCTCTTCGACCTTGGCCCCCGACCTGCCCAACGTCCCGCCCAAATTTCGATCGTAATGCTCGCTCGGAATAAACGAAGACTTCTGACTCCGGTAAGGCTCGGGCATATACTGCCTGATGTCGTTGTCGAGGTCGCGCGCATGGGCGTCCGAATCGAGAACTTTTATCGCTTCACGTAATTCCATAGAAAACTCCTCGATAAAATTGATTGCTGTCCCGACGCGCCTTAGGCAGCCACCGCCCTGGGTAAGGACACCGGCGCGTTTAATTTATAGAGCTTGCGCACGTTGGTATTGAGCAACTTCTCGCGCGCTTCGGCCGGCAGGTGCGCCATGTCGCGATCGATCACGGCGCGGGAATTGGGCCAAGTGGAATTCTGGTGCGGGTAGTCGTTGGACCACATGCAGTTATCCACGCCCCACCAGGAGAACATTTTGCCGCCGACCAGATCGTTGAAGAAAGTCGCGTAAATCTGCTCGGCAAAGTATTCGCTCGGCAGTTTGCTCATCTGGACTTTTTCCGTGTGACGATGGCGTTTGAAGCCCTTGTCGCACTGGCCCAGCCAGAACGGCATCCAGCCCACTTCATTTTCCACCGAGACGATCTTCAACTTGGGATACCGCTCCAACACGCCGTGAAAGATCAATTCGAACAGCGCGTTTTCGATCTCGCGGGTCTGTTCGAGGCCGATGCGAAAGCGTTTCGGACCGTGGGCGGTCTGGCGGTGCATGCTGTCGCCGAAGCCGGTCAAAATATGCAGATGCACCGGCAGATCGAGATCCTGGGACGCCGCCCAGAAGCGTTCATAATGCTCCGACGTGAACGGCAAGCTCGGATGGGGCACCTGCCAAATCATCGTGCCGACGACCCCCTGCTTCTTGCACCGCTCCATCTCGGCGATGGCGTGATCGACGTTGTACATGGAGATCAACGCGATGCCGTACAAGCGGTCGGGAACTTTCTGGCAGTAATCGATGATCCAGTCGTTGTAGGCACGGAACAATGCCTCTTGCAGCCCGGCATCCTCTACGCAGAACAAACCCAGGCCCAAACTAGGATAGAGCACTTCAGCGGCGACGCCGTCGGTTACCATGTCGGCTTGGCGTTCGAGGGGATCCCAGCCGCCGGGGCGCGCCACGGCGAAACCCGCCTTGCGAAACTTCTCGAGATTTTCCGGCTGCTGGCCAGCCATGAACAATCCGCCGACGGCCTGAATCTGCACCTCGGGCGAACCGAACATCCAGGCATCGCGCTTCTCGTCAAAGAACGCCTTTGGCGCACGATCCCTGAACGCGGCAGGCATTCCCTTTTCCCAAAGATCCGGCACTTCGATCACATGAGAATCCGATGAGACGATTGATTGTTCCATAGCCCCTCCTTTTTCCTATCTTTTAGCCCAGATTTGATCCCAAAAGCCACTCTTTTCCATATCATTTAAAAATCGCGGATCGGGCAATTCCAGCGGTTTTACCTTTTTGGCCCGCTCATCGTCTGCGCCACTTCATGAGGATCGCCTGGAATGCTCCATCACTTTTTACCCCACAACTGATCCATGAAACCGCTCTTGTTCATTTCATCTAAATAACGGGTATCTACCATTTCCTGAGGCTTCACCTTCTTAGCGTTGGCGTCGGTGGGCGCGAGTTCGTCGAGGATCGCCTGCAAGGACTCCATTCGAATGGTCAAGCGTGGCTCCAGCGCTTTGATTTCTGCGTTGTAGGCGGAATCCAGGATGCTGCGATCCGACAAGCGTAGATACTTGCCCAAGACTTTGTAGAAAAACTCGCGATCCGTGTGCACGATCTTGGAGGCCTCCGCCATGGCGCGCATGAAGTTAGCGACCACCGCCGGCCGTTTGGCCATCACCGAACGCTTGGTGACAAACGCCGTCGCCGAGTAAGGAATCTTCAAATCGGGACCGTAAATCACATAATGGTAACCCCTGGCAATGGCTTGGGCATCGGTGGGCGGCGTCAAGTTAGCCACCTCCAAGGACCCGCTCATCAACGCGGCAAGGGTTTCCGGATCGCCGCCGGTCTGGAGAAAACTATAGTCGCGGTTAGGCTCCATGCCGTGGCGCCGCAGCGCCTGAATCGTAAAGTAGTGCGAGTTGCCGCCGATGCGGCTGACGCCGATCCGCTTGCCCTTCAAATCCTCGGGCCGTTTGATATTTCCGCCGGCAACCAGGGTCTGCGTCATGACGTTTTTAACGCCGCCGGTGAAAACTATATCCGTTGAGCCTTTGACATAGGCTGCGACGTTGCCGATACCGCCGGTGACGGTCATTTCAGTATCACCGCCGAGCAATGCCGCGGTGACGATGGCCGACGAGGAAATGAACACCAGATTGAAATCTATATTGTACTTCTTGAACAAGCCTGCTTCCTGGGCCACCCAGGGAAAGGACTGCGACATGACCCGCGCCGAATGGACGCCGATGAGTTTGTCCGGCGCCGCGGCGCCCTGGGCGCTGGCAAAGTATAGGCTGACGATCAGACCGATCAGGCCGGCAGTCATTCGTTGTCCCATGTTTTACTCCATATTTTAACGTTGACCGTAAAGTTCCTTGATAAATCCTGTATCTTCTAACTCTTTAATGAAGCGATTGTCAAAGAAGTCTCTCGGATCCGCGCCCGCCGCTTTGGGATGCTCGGACCGCACCAGGCTCGATCGGATCTGCTCTTCGGTGACATAGGGAATCCGTGGAAAAATTCCCCGGAAGGTTTGATAGGCTTCGTCCAGGATGGCGCCGTCGCTGGTAACTAGATAGCGGCTCAGCGCGCGCTTACTTGTCTCGGCATCTTCGTTGGCGATTTTAATGGCGGCGATGTAGGCGCGCAGGTACGCCTTAATCCGTTCCGGCTGCTGGCGCGCGAGCACTCGCCGCGTCGCCACGCCGCTATGCATGTAGGGCAAACCGAGGCTGGCGATATTGACCAGCTCCTTTTGCCCAAGGCGCCGAGCGGCCAGAGTCGTCGGCGACGACAGCACCCCCGCGGCCGCGATGCCGTGCTCGATGGCGGCGAGCACTTCACGCACGCCACCGAGATAGATGAACTTCACGTCCCTGCCGGGCTGCAGATTGTGCCGTTGGAGCAAGGCGATAACCGCGTGTTCGGACGACGCGCCCTTGCTCATGATGCCGACCACTTTGCCTTGCAGGCTGGCGATATCCTTCACCTCGGCGCGGGCATAAAAAGAAAAACCATAGGTCGGCACGCCGACGGCGATCGACACCAGATCGCCGCCGCCCAAAACCGTATTGACCACCGCGCCGCCGATGCTGGCCAGATCGATATCGCCCGCGACCATCGCCTGATTCATGCGCGCGGCGCCGGAGATAAAAATATTCTGCACCGGCACGCCGTATTTTTGATCGAGCTTGGCTTCGCTGACGAGCCAGAGCGGCAGCATCGCCCCGCTCGGTTGCGGATAGCCGACGCGCATTGTCGCGCTGGCGGCTAACAATTGCTGGGCCAATAGCAGCAGTAGAAATTGGCAACGTAATATCCAACTCCAGTTAACCATACTCACCGCCTGCCGCCCTTGCCAAAAATTGTTGAAGAACCCTCGGCTTGTAAGCCGTAAAATCGCGATACGCTCGATTTGGAGATGACTTTGCCTTTGTCGTCATTCCATGAAAGCGGGAATGACGGATCCCTCGAAACCATCACGACCAAAACCGCTCCCGCCAGCGGGGAATCGCCAGCGGATTGACCACCGTGTCCGGCACGTTGCCGTCGAGCAACGCGAGTATACTCTGCACCGCCAACTTCTGGCCG
>JBGTCC010000788.1:0-2945 GCA_041749055.1 Thermodesulfobacteriota bacterium
ATTTTCTCAGCGGCCGCGACCAGGTCGGCCGCAGCAATGGCGAGTTGGAAGGCCGGCGCTTCCGGCCGGAGTTTTATCTGTGCATCAACAACTGTCTGTGGGAAATCGACTGGCGTCTCGACCTTGACGGTTTTGGCGGCAACACGGAGTTGCAGCGCGGTGTGATTTACTTTCATGCCGAACAGTTGAATCCCTGGTTGCCAACTGTGCAGTTCGGCATGGACACGTCCAACTCGGGTCCGGCCAGCTTGTCACGGCAGGGCTCGGGTAGCACTGGAGCCCAGGCGGAGTACGACCTGTTTACCGCGAACCAAGGTTTCAACACCGGCAGCGCGAGCTCCGGCATAACCCTTACCTGGGAGGATAAATCGCTGTCGGGCATCGGCATCCCCGGCCGCATCGCCCGCTTCCAGGTCGGCATGAACGCCTATGGCGAAGGCGGCGACGGCACGCAGCTCAACACTGACCGTAAAGATTTCCATGCCTACGGCAACATCCAGCCGTTCTCGCAGGTGAAGAACAAATGGGTCAGCGGGTTACTGTTCGAGTATGGTGCCTGGTTCTGTAACTCGGACAACCGCGCAGTGGCCAATGGTTGCAACCAGTACCGAATCAGGACTAACGCCCGAGGCGGTAGGCAGACGCTGTTTAACACCGGCGCCAACTCGGTTGGCGACGGTCTGACGGTCCAACAGGGTCCCGGTCTGGTGTGGAACGTCGGCCCGTATACCTTACGTTCGATGTACACTTGGCAAAGATCCGAGGATCGGGGTAGAGGCATCGGCGCCACAGTAGCGGCGGGCAAAGGCCAGAAGAAGGCTCAGGTCTTCCTGATCGGCCATGATCTGTTCTTGTGGAGCCCCAAGGGTTTCTTGACCGGGTCGTCGACGACCGCTGGGTCGATCTTGTTCGGCTACCACTTTGAGCGCAGCGACTTGTCGGTGGGTTGTAATGGCAGCACGGGCATACCTTGCCCGGCGACACTCAACAGCGGCGACTTTCACCGCAACGCGGTTAGGCTCAATGAGTGGGATTTGTGGTACTTCATCGCGCCACGGATGAGCGTGGGTGTCAACATCCTGTGGACCGAAGCATCCAACCTGCGTAACGCGCGTAACCAGGAAGCGCATAATCTTGGGGTGTGTAATAATGCTCCTGTCGGCTGCCGCAACGGCAAAGGCGGCGACTGGACGGAGTGGTTCTTGAACTGGCGCTATACGTTCTAAGTTCGGAGCTTGCAGACGTAGCAAACAAAAGGGGGAGTCAGAAATGACTCCCCCTTTTTATTGTCGGCCAGGCGTGCGAAAGCTTGTGATCGATCCGGTGGGCCGGTTTCGTTGCCACGGGTTAGTTAGCTTCAGAACCGCTGCGCGGCGTGAGATGGGCGTTGGCGCTGACCTGTCATTGAGTTGCCATTTGGATATGTTAAATAAGCGATAGCGTGATTTTTCCAGTCGCTTTTCGTCAAATAAGAAGGTTTCAGCAATCGATTTAGGGAGTCTGCTAATTATTTTAGGGCAATTTTATCGGCGATGGCTCGCAGCCGCCAGCGCGCTGATCATGATAGCCATCATGAATCTCGCTTGCAGCCACAGTATCCCACGCTTTGGCATGGGTGGGCGATACGAAGAGGGGCGCGATCAATTTCTTCGCGGCCGCGCCGGCGACATGGATACTGCGGTGGTCGCCTTGGAAACCGTCGTGAGCCAGGATCCGACGTACAAAGACAGCCTTACCTATCTCGGCCGGGCGTACTATCGAAAAGCGCGTTATCGGGACGCTCACGCGATCTTGCAGCGTGCGCTGGTAGTGAACAAGGACGATGAGATCGCCTGGATCGCCTTCGGTCTAACCCAATTGCGCCTGGGGGAAAACGATAAAGGCGTGGAAACTCTCAAGGGTGGAATCACCCTGGCCAACAAAGTGATGGTGGACGGTTACAAGAACTATATTTATTGGGATACCCGGGGCCTGATCCGCGCGGCTCTCCGTCGGTCTGCGTTCATGTTGACTAAAGGGGCCGAGGAGAAAAGCCATATTATCGAAGCCACCGATCGACTATTGGCAATTGTCGACGAAGAGGACAACTTTCAAAGAAACACCAGAACACAAAACCTGCGGCCCTTATACGGCAATTAAACCACATATCTGAACTCACGGTGGGGCAATTCCCTCGGATAGGTACTTGAACTCGCAGCAAGCGATACCGTTCATGGTTGGGCAACTACCGCACCATGAACGGTATTTCGACACGGTCGCAACGGATCAAGGTTGGCTGCCGCCGCCTTGGCCGCCGTCATTTTGGCGCGAGTGCTCGCGGGTTTCGTCTTGGCGGGCGCGGTCGACCTCGTCTTCCATGTGTTTGCCGATCTCTTCCGCCGAGGCGATTAAGCGTTCGACATCGAACTCCCGCCCGGAGATCATCGCCAAATCGCTCTGAATCGCCGATCTAATGGCGCGTGCCGGATCCCAGAACTGACCGAAGGAGAAACGATGGGCTTTGGTAACGTACTCCAAGAAGCCGTGAATCCCCTTCATGCCGTTCTCAATCTCGCTCACGCCGCGCTGGCGGTCTCCTGAGCGGGCAAGTACCAGGCCCAAATAGAGCCGGGCTAGATCTTCGTCGCGGTTGGCGGCGAGCGCGCGCTCGAGGGTCTTTTGCGCTTGCGGCAGCCGGCCGACGGCATATTCGGCGCGGCCGAGATAACTCAAAACGCCTTGCCGGTAGGCGGTGCCGTGTTGATACCCAGGGTCTTTTTCGGCGACGCTCTGGAAGTAGGACAGCGCGACCTCACTCTTGCCGGTGACCAAAGCATTGCGGCCTGCCTGGAAGTCGCTGCCAACCTGCAAGCTGGCGCAGCCGCCAACGAGGGCCACCATAAGAAACAATCCAAGCGAATAGCTAGTTTTCATAAGACCCCTCCTTATGATGATGATGTTAGGAT
>JBGTCC010000789.1:0-3829 GCA_041749055.1 Thermodesulfobacteriota bacterium
AAAACTTTGATGCCCTCGATGTAGACTTTGAGGAACCGTTTCACCACGCCGCGCTGGGCACGCAGAAACTCCCGGCTGACAACAATGCCTTGGGTCGAGTACGTCAGCGGCAGTTTGCGCATGTCGATCAATACATGAAAACCCAGCTTCTCGGCTTGGTACAATTGGTCGACGTTTAACACCGCGCCGTCGACGATGCCGGAGGTGATCGCCACCATGCGCTCGCCCAGGCCGCCCATCTGGGCGATAGAGAGATCTTGGGGTTTGAGCTTGTGATAGGCCAGCGCGTCGCGCAGGGAGACATCCGAGAGCGAGCCGAAACGGCTGATGGCGATCCGCCTGCCTTTGAGGTCGTCAACTTTTTTTATTTTCGGATTGACCATCAGCACGTTCAACGCCCGCTCGATGCCGCCGGCAACGATCGCGAGCTCGGCGCCTTTGGCCCAAGCGCTGACCGCGGAGGGAGGCGCGAGGCTGGCGACACCGACATCCCCGGACATCAAGGTCTGCACGATCAACGAGCCGCCGGGCATGTAGATCAGCTGGGCGTCGAGCTGATTTTTCTTGAACAGGCCGGCGCGTTCGCCGAGATAGAGCGGCGCCTGAAAGCCCGAGATCGAAACGTAGGGAACTTTGATGGTCTGGGCGGCGGAGAAATTCGCGATGAAGAAGAGTATAGCCACAAAGACGCAACATAGAGCAGCTTTGATTTTCATGGTCACCTTTCTACCGGTGAAACTTGCGAAATAAAGTCACGACAGGGGTGCTTGAATCGACTCATTGTGAATTCCTCCAGCAAGTTCGCTTGCCGGATTCACTTAGTATCGGCCGCGGCTGCGCCGCGCTGGGTTCTTCGTGGTGAACATTCCCACTCTTGACTGGTATTGACGTTGTTGTACTGATCGCGGACCAAGATGTTGCTCTATAAACCGTACAGCGCCCGGGCGTTGTCGCTGACAATCTTTCTCGCCAGCGCGGGCGTCAGGCGCGGGTCGGCGCTGAGGTTGTGGATCGCCATCAACTCGGTGGCGCTGTCGGCGTGGGCATAGTCGGAGCCGATGACGATATTGTCTTCCCCCAACTTGCTGACGATGTAGGGAATATCGTCGGTGGTCTCGCAGGCGACAAAGATGCGATCCTGCTTCAAGAAGTCGGCATGGAGTTCTCGGTTCTTCAGGCGGAAGCGTTTTTTCAAATCGGTGAAAGTGTAGGGCAGCCACTCGGCGCTGATTTCCAAGAAGCCGATGCGCAGCTTGGGAAAGCGGTCGGGGATGCGGTCCATCACCATGGAGTGAAAGCCGCCGACGCAGTTGAGTTTGAACTTCGAGAAGCCGACGCTTTCATATTTATAATAATTATACAGCGTCGCGCTGCCGTTGGCGGCGTGGACGCCGATGGCGATATCCAGCCGCTGGGCCTCTTCGTAGAGCGGGAAGAAGTAGGGATCGCTCAGCAAGCGGTCGCCCTCGGTGCCGCGCATGAAGATGGCGCAGGCGCCGTTTTCTTTGGCGAAGCGCACCTCGGCGAGGGTTTGGTCCATCGACATCAGCGGCACGACGGCGGCCCAGCGCAAGCGTTCTGGTTCCTGTCTCCAGATATCGGCGAGCCAACGGTTATAGCTGCGACTCAGCGCCAGCTCGACTTCGGGGCGCGGCGAGAGCGGGATTAGAAACAACGTCGGGTAGAGCACTTGAATGTGCACGCCCAAGTCGTCCATATGTTCGATGCGGGTCGGCACGTCGCGCATTTCGCGGGAGGCCTGCGGCGTGTTGCGGCCGACATTGCCGGACTTCAAGCGCAACGTGCCGTCGACCAGCCAGTATTCGTCCTTGGAGTCTCCCTCTGTGGCGCCGACGAGTTTGGGCCGATATTTCAACTCGGCTCCGTCCATATACTCCCACGTCAGTTCGGTCTCCAGGACATGGGCGTCGGCGTCTATGGTTAACGTTGGGGTCAACATGGGCAAATCCTTTCGCGTGCGGGTGAAGTAAAAATTATCTACTCTCCATTCACGGTGGAATTCAAGTCGCCGGGCGGCAGGAGATTTGCCGGAAGATGGGTCAGTTTCTCCAAGATTCGTAGGGGCGGACCTATGTGTCCGCGCATTCGGAGGGCCGACACGCAGGTCGGCCCCTACATTGAGATGCGACGTCGAAATTAAACTGAACCACAGCCGTCTTGCCGGCGGACGTTGACAACCCCGGTGCGCCGGTGTAATTCGGGCGTTGACTGTCTGATCCGAGGATTTCTGAAGTATCAAATCGTTGCGAATGCCGCGCCAGAAGCCGGGGCCAGAATCAGTAGGTTTTTGCAGTTCGGCCTAGCGGCAATTATCTTGTTGGTATTGGGCGAGCTGGCGTGGAGCCAGGACGATCGGCCGCACCCTTCGACGATGCTCAGGGCGATGGGAACGCTGATGGAAACGCAACGGGCGTAAAATAGACATTCACATGCGACGGGCAGTGAATAGTTGAGGTTCGCGGAGGAGTATGTGATGGACCGGAGTGGTAAAAGGCTTTTCATTGTTGCTTTGATTCTCGGTCTTGAATTGAGCATGGCGGCAGCCGGCCCGGCTCAGGAGCTGAAAAAAGTTCGCTTCGGCTATCCCTCCCTCGGTTTTCGCCAGGGACATATTTGGGTGGCGAAGGATGAGGGGTTTTTCAAAAAATACGGTCTCGATGTCGAACCGATTTTTCTCCGCGGCGGGCAGATGGCGATTCAAGCGCTCGCGAGCGGCGACCCGCCGCTGATGAGCATCGGCCAGGTGGTCCAAGCATCGTTGGCGGGGCATGATCTCGTGCTGATCGGCGGCGTGGAGATTTACTACGACTCGACTGTTTTCGCGCGCCCGGAAATTACCCGGCTCGAACAGTTGAAAGGAAAACGCATCGGCATCAGCGGCTACGGCGCGGCGACCCATTTCGCCGCGCTCATTCTGGCGAATCATCTCAAGCTTGACCCAGATAAAGACTGGCAGCTGGTTCCCGGCGGTCCTGACGCGGAGCGTATCGCCGCCATGTCGGCGAATAAGATCGATGCCGGGGTCTTTAACTCTTCGACGTTGCCCATCGCCAAACGCATGGGCCTGGTTGAGCTGGTGAGAATCCCCGACCTCAAAGTCGAAGTGCAGGGCAACGGCATGGCGACCACACGCGCTTACATCAAGAGCAACCGCGACGTCGTCAAGTCGGCGCTCAAAGGATACATCGAAGGCATTCACTCGATCTTTTCTAACAAAGCCGGCGCGCTCAAAGTCTTCGGCAAATACATGCGCACCAACGATGCCGAAGTGTTGGAGACTTCTTATCAAGCCTATGTCACGACGACGCCAAAGAAACCTTACCCGACCCTGAAGGGTTTGCAGTTTCTGCTCGACCGCCTGGCGCCGCAGATGCCCCAGGCCAAGACGGCGAAACCGGAACAGTTCGTTGACCTGAGTTTCTTGCAGGAGCTAGAAAAGGAAGGTTTCTTCAACGAAATGGCCAAGCGCTATCCGGCGAAGTAGAGAACCGGAAGATTGGCCGCAAAGAACCCAAAGTTGGCAAAGGACAGCTCACCACGAAGGAGGAGATGAAGAGCACGAGGTTCTCCTGGGGGCGGGTTTTAAACCCGCCCGCTCTTCTATCCGAACCTTTGCGTCATTCGTGTCCTTCGGCCTCCTTCGCAAATACATGTGAGGGGATGATATGCACAACGGAGAGCCCCCGGAGCTCGTCATACCCGCGAAAGCGGGTATCGTGCGCCCGTGAGGGCGCCATATCAGCACGGTGAAAGTCCGTGTCGGAGAAAGCCACAACTCCGTAGCCGAAGGTAACTGCGTCGCCGCGAG
>JBGTCC010000790.1:0-4430 GCA_041749055.1 Thermodesulfobacteriota bacterium
TTTCGAAAGTTCAGTGGACGTTAAGTTTATTTGATTCAGCGGCGGCTTGATGGCGCGAATTTTCCCTCACCCTAGCCCGCAAGCGGGCGAGGGTAGCGTCGCGAAATCCGCACAATCCGATTTCTCCATGAGCGAGCTTCGATCAAGCTTTGGCGACTTTTTGCGCAGGCAATTTAGCGCGACTTTCGTCAAACCCTGGCCGGTCATGCCTTCGGCGCTGGTGATCGCCGCGCTCAATGTTTTTCTTTTTGCCTACGACAAGCCATGGACCGCGTCGGACGGCTTGCGCAACTGGGGCGATTCCCTGTTCCACTGGCTTGGCGTCATCGATCAGCCTGACTTGTTGCCGCCGCTGCTTTATTCCGGCTCTGTGCTCAATATCGGCTTGCTGATCGGTGGACTGGTGGCGGCGCTGCTGAGCCGCGAGTTCGCCGTGCGCCCGGCGCCGGGCGCGGAAGTGGTCAAAGGTGCGCTGGGCGGTTTACTCATGGGCGCGGGCGCGATGTTGGCGTTTGGCTGCAACATCGGCGGATTTTTCAGCGCGCTAGCGGCGCTGTCGGCGAGCGGGCTGGCGATGATGGCGGGGTTAATCGTCGGTGCCTTCATCGGCACGCGCTATCTGATCCGCGAGAATGGTAAAGTCATCGAGTCTGGCAGGTTGCCATTCATGTTAGCTTGCGACGCGCCGCCGCGGCCGGCGATTGGTTCGGCGGCGTTTAAGCTTCAACCGGGGATCGGCGTGTTCGTGTTCGTTCTGGTGTTCGGAGGCGGCTGTCTTTATCAGTTCTTGGGTCATGGCAGACTGGCGGTATTCCTATATTTCGGTGTTCTTTTTGGAATTGTCTTTCAGCGCTCGCGCTTTTGTCTGGTGAACGCTTTCCGTGAGCCGTTCATGACCGGCGCGAGCGAACATGCGCGCTCGGCAGCGTTGGCGCTGATCATGAGTCTGATCGGCTTCGCGATTTTAAAAGTCACGGATTTGAAAGACGCCACAGATTGGGTGTTCCCGTCTTTTTGGTTTGGCGCTTTGACCGGCGGCATCCTCTTCGGCGTCGGCATGGTGCTCGCCGGCGGCTGCGGCGCGGGATCGATTTGGCGCGTCGGCGAAGGGCATGTGAAGCTCTGGATTGCCGTGGTTTTTTTTGCCGTTGGTACATCAGCGATGCGTCTGTTGCTCACGCGCACGGATTTGATTCGCCGGTTGGGCACGCCAGTGTTTTTGCCGAATAGCTTTGGCTGGGCCTTGGCTGTCGGTGTCGTCGCTTTGCTGATGATCGTTTGGTATTTGTCCGCGGCGTGGAACCAAGAAAAAAAACGAATGGGTGTGCTCAAGTTTTGATTATGCTATGACGAGCGCATGAGTCATCCCGGAATCAAGGAACTACAATTTATTATTAATGCCAAAGCCGGCGTGGTTACCGGCCTGCTGCAAAAGCCCGAGAATTCTAAAGCTCTGTTGGTGCTGGCCCATGGCGCGGGGGCGGGCATGTGGCATAAGTTTAT
Source organism: Thermodesulfobacteriota bacterium (assembly GCA_041749055.1). Lineage (GTDB taxonomy): Bacteria > Desulfobacterota > Binatia > UBA9968 > UBA9968 > DP-20. The sequence goes on from JBGTCC010000790.1 coordinate 1,504, forward strand.
GAACGATAGCGCAGCCGGGCTGGCCGTGCTCGGCGTGGCAACCTTCCGCTATAACTTTCCCTACATGGAAAAGCGCATCAAGCGGCCCGACAGCGAAGCGGCGCTGTTGGAGACGGTGCGCGCGGCGGTGGCGACGGCGCAGAAACTATCCGACGGTCTGCCGCTGTTCGCCGGCGGCAAGTCGATGGGCGGGCGCATGACCTCGTTGGCGGCGGCCCATGAGCCGTTGGCCGCGGTGTGCGGGCTGGTCTATTTCGGCTTTCCACTCCACGCCATCGGCAAGCCCGGCGCCGAGCGCGGCGCGCATTTGGCCAACATCGATATTCCCATGCTGTTTTTGCAGGGCTCGCGCGATGGCTTGGCCGATTTGAAAATGCTCAAGCCGCTGTGCAAGCAACTCGGCAAGCAAGCCGAGCTCCACGTCGTCCAAGGCGGCGATCATTCGTTTCACATGCTCAAGAGCGCGCGCAAGACGGATGAACAGGCATTGCGGGACGTGGTCGAGAAGGCGGCGAAGTGGATTCTAAGAAATGCCTAGTTCTCTGGTTCAAGGTTCAACAGATTAACCTCGGAGTCGTCGTTTCCCGCGAATCTTGAAATCGAACTTTGAACACTTGAACCAATGTCTTACCCCACCACTGAGCAGGAAGCGCTGGTCGCCTTGAAAGGCGAAGATGCCGAGCTGGCGGCGACGGCGGAAGCGATGCTTTGGGGAATTTGGTGCCGTTCGGGGGATGCTGAGACCGATCGACTGTTTCGCGCCGGCGTCGATGCCATGCAGAACCGCCGGCTCGAAGAGGCGGAAGAGTTATTCGGCCGCGTGATCGAGAGAATGCCGTCATTCGCCGAAGGTTGGAACAAGCGCGCGACGGTGCGCTACATGCGAAAAAATTTCAAAGGCTCGATCGCCGACTGCCAGCAAACCTTGGCGCGCAATGCCAATCACTTCGGCGCGGCGGCGGGGCAAGGCCTTTGTCATCTGACCGTGAGCGAATTTCGCGAAGCGGCGATGTGCTTTCGCCGGGCGCTGGAAGTCCATCCCCATCTCGATGCCGTGCGCCACAACTTAGCGGTGGCTGAGGCCGAGGGCGGCGGTAGTGGGTATCTCAATTAGATAAAATTCCTGAACCCGTTCCAATAGTTCAAGTCGGTCAAAACGTGCAGGCCGTTGAGGGTTCTAACTCGTTCGAAGGTGCAACTGTTCAAGGGTTCAATCGGAAAGTTCGGGGCGATGCGTGCCGGTTCGGTCGAGGTCTCTCTCTTCGTTTGGAAAGACAAATGCAAAAACGCTGTCATTTCGAGCGCAGCGAAAATCTATCTTCATACAGAATCTTATTGCGCCGTGCTAGCGCGCCTCGAGGTCGCCCTTTACCGCGGGAAAGTCTCTGGCCAAGGGAATCTCAAAGAAAAATGCCGCGCCGCCGGCAGGCTGGTTTGCGGCCCAAATCTTACCTTTGTGAGCCGCGACAATCTGCCGTGAGATCGCCAGGCCGAGGCCTGTGCCGCCGGCGTTTTTGTGGTTCATGCTGGATTGGACGAACTCTTCAAAGATGGTTTCCAGTTCGGCGGCGGGGATTCCCGCGCCTTGGTCGGCGACGCAAACCCGGAGAGCCTGCTCCCGCTGGGCTAAGCTCACCTCGATGGTACCGCCACTGGGAGAGAACTTTACCGCGTTACTCAGGAGATTACGCATGACCTGCATGAGTTTATCCCGATCCACATTGGCGCTGGTCCGACTTTCGGGTTCCTCGTAATGAATCGTCAGCTCGCGCTCTGAGACCAACGAGGTGAATTCATCGGCGACCTTGCCGATTAGCAGGGAAACTTGCGTCGGTTGGAAGTCAAAAGTCATTTTGCCCGACTCGAACTTGGCCAGGTCGAGCAAGTTATTAACCAGACTCAAAAGTATCGTGCCGCTGTGGCGGATCTTGTTAAAATATTCGAGGATTTTTTCTGGCGTAGCAGTTGCCGCGTTTTTCTCGCCAAATCTGGCGAAACTCAAGATGCCATGTAACGGCGTGCGCAACTCATGGGACATATTCGCAAAGAATTCACTCTTAGCCCGGCTGGCAGCATCGGCTTTTTCCTTGGCGATGGTCATTTCTTCGAGCAAGCGGATCGCTGCCTCGGCGGAGAGCGCGGCGTCGTCACGGACCGTGGCGGTTTCGCCGGCATGATCGATACGATCGGCGTTCGCCGACAGGACGATGGCTGCGTCTTGAGCGTCTAATAGATTCTTCATTGTCGACGCCATCCCTTTCTAGTTAATTTCGGTGGCTAGAGCGCGATGTCGGTCTGTTGCCTAGGGATCATCGCGCCGCCATCGGCAATTTCACGGTAATCGTCGTGCCGCAACCTTTTTGACTCGCTACGTCGATGGTGCCGTCGTGGGCGATGGCTACCTGACGCGCGATGGCGAGGCTCAGCCCCTGTCCCTCGGTGTGGTGCGCTACGTCCGACACCTGGAACTCATCGAAAATCTGCCTCAGATGCTGCTCATCCATGCCGACGCCCTGGTCGATAACTCTAAACGCCAGGTGATCGGGCCCAGTGGACAGGGCGAGAGCGACGTGTTCGCCGGCCGGGCTGAATCGAACCGCATTATTGAGTATTGCTCTAGCGACAAATTGGATCTCCAGCGGGTCAATCGTGGCGACGATGTTCTCAAGCTGCTGATCGATGATCACATTACGCTGCGATGCGAGGGGGGCGACCTCCGCGGTGGCCTTGGCGAGGACCTCCGAAATATTGGTCGGAGTGAACTTGAAGAGCCATTTGCTCGCTTTCATGGCGCTGAGTTTTGTCACTTTTTCAAACAGGCGATGCAACTGCCGAGCGCTCTCGCTGGCCAGTTTGAGCATTTCCTTGCGCTCCTGGACATTGCCGTCGGGATCCGACAAGAGCAGCTCCAGCGGGCCGAGGATACC
>JBGTCC010000791.1:0-6619 GCA_041749055.1 Thermodesulfobacteriota bacterium
CTGCGCAAGACTCTGATTGCCCCCCAGCAACAAACCGATGGTCACAGTAGCGAACGTTGATTTAAGAACTGACTGCATCTTCTTTCCTCCGAATCAATTGACGTTTCCCCCGAAGTTGAGCGAGAAATCCGCTCTTTTTGAGATCAGTTCAAAAACGCTTACGACTCTTTGTCATGCAACCTGCTCCAGACCTTCATGTGGACTTATCCATAAGGCAGATGCCGAGGCAGCGTCAAGGGCCAAACCGCCGCTGACAATCCGTGGCGACCTGAGCGTGGTTCATGATATGACTTCAACCGTAAGCAGTTTTGTCATGCAGAGGACATTGCCGGCGGAATTAATTTAACCAGGAGGCGGCCATGAAAGATAACTCGGAAAAGAAAGCCCGCGCGCTGGGCATTAACCACGTCGTGCTGGAAGTTGACGACTTGGATAAAGCGTTGGAATTTTACGGCGCCCTGTTCGAATTTACGCTGCGCGGTAAGAGCGAGCACAACGCTTTCATCGATCTCGGCGACCAATTCATCCAGCTCACTCTCGGCCGCAGCCAACCCCCCGACACCAAGCGCCACTTCGGCTGCGTCGTCGACGACCGTGAAGCGGTGCGCCGGACGATGGACAGACTCGGTATCAAAAGCATCAACGACCGGCTCAACATCCTCGACCCCTGGGGTAACCGCATCGAAATCGTTCCCTACGACGACTGCCAATTCACCAAAGCAGCCAACATCCTCAAAGGCATGGCCGTCGATGCGCCGGCGAAAACAGCGAATGCCATCGAAGAACTTAAGAAAAAAGGCATGGCGCCGCAATGAAGGAGAGGATCTTTCGGTCAGACCATTGAGGAGTCCGATGCCGATTGTTATCCCCTGTCACCGCGTCGTCGCCAGCGACGGGGACCTTGGCGGATTCTGCGGCAAAGCCGGACTAGATTTAACGCGCTGGCGGCGGCGCCACGAAGGCGCGCAGTTGTGAATCAGAGCGCAACCGCTTCGTCTCAGCGCGGCGGCTCACCCGTATTGATCTGGACAGCGTTGAGCGCGGTCTATCTAATCTGGGGCTCCACCTACCTTGCCATTCGTTTCACCGTCGAGACCACACCGCCGTTTCTGTCGGCTGCAGCACGCTTCATCATTTCCGGCGCTGTGCTGTATCTCTGGCGGCGACTGTGCGGCGACCCAACGCCGAGCCGGTATGAATGGCGCAGCGCCACGGTGATTGGACTGCTCTTACTCGTCGGCGGCAACGGCGCGGTGGTCTGGGCGGCGCGCTACATCCCATCGAGTCTGGCGGCATTATTGGTCGCCACCTGTCCGCTCTGGATGTTGTTGTTCGATTTCCTCAGACCCGGCGGAGAAAAACCTGGGCCGCGAGCTCTATCGGGGATCGTCATCGGCTTTTGCGGCGCTGTCTTATTGATCGGCTGGTCAGCCAACGGCACCACGCCGAACAGTTTTGTCGCTGCCGTGGTCGTAGTATTGGGTTCGCTCTTCTGGGCCGCCGGTTCGATTTACGGCAAGACCGCCAGGTTGCCGTCGTCGCCTTTACTGATCACCGGCATGGAAATGCTTGCCGGCGGCGCAGCCCTGCTATTAATCGCGCTCGCCGTCGGTGAAGTGAAGACATTCGATCTCGCGCAAGTTTCATCGCGCTCCGCCATCGGCTTGGTCTATTTGACGGTAATCGGTCCCATCGCCTTCGTCGCCTACGCCTGGCTCCTGCGCAACGCGCCGATCCCACTGGTCTCGACTTACTCTTACGTTAATCCGTTGGTCGCAATCATCCTCGGCTACTTCCTTGGCAAGGAAATTCTGGCGCTCCGGGTTCTAGTGGCCGCCGGCCTAATAATAGGCTCAGTCGCGTTAGCGAGCAGTCGGAAGTAGACTCGCGCCAATTTCAAATTCCAGATTACAAATTCCAAATTCCAGATTGGAGACTCCGCCTCCCCAACCGAGCGTATTAAAGCGTTTGACAGCACCTTGCCGAAGCTTGTAATTCTGCTTACCGCGATGACTTATCACCATTTCGAAGACCTGCCAGTGTGGCAGAGGGCCGCCCGGCTGGCCCAGTCAGTGCTGGAGTTCACCAGTGACGATCTCTTTCGCCATCACTACGGCCTCCGCAATATGGAATTGGAGTCCCAATGCCGATAACACTGTATCACGACGTGCCATCCACCAATTGCGATCGCGTCAAAATAGTCCTGGCCGAAAAGGGCCTCGCCTGGGAAGGCATCTGGATCAAGCTTGGCAAGCTGGAACAGAAAAGTCCCGAGCATTTGAAGCGCAATCCCTACGGCAAGATTCCGGTCATCGACGATGACGGCAAGCTCTTGTTTGAGTCGTGCATCATCAACGAATACCTCGACGAGAAATATCCCAACCTGCCGCTGCAACCCAAGGACCCCTATCTGCGCGCCCGCGGGAGAATATTGATCGACTACTTTCTAAATTATCTGCACGAGCCCTACTGGGCGCTGCGCGGCGAGATGATTAAAAAGATCGAGGCCGAGCGCGACCAAAAGCTCATTGCTGAAACCAGAAAGGAAGTAACCGCGAGGCTGCAATATCTCGAAGAGGCGCTTGGCGACAAACCGTACTTCTTGGGCGACTACAGCCTCACCGACATCGCCATGCTGCCGCGCTTTCCGCGTTTGGAACAATACGGTGTGTTGCCAAGCACGGCGCTGCCGAAGCTAACGGCTTGGTTCGAGCGCATGAAACAACGGCCATCGGTAAAAGCGATTCTATAGATTACTGAAGTTTTCAAACGGAGGATTCACATGAAGCCTACACTGCTCTGCGTTCTTTTGTTGTCAGCTATAACGCCACAGGCGCTCTGGGCCGACGATTTCTACAAAGGTAAAACCGTCCGCGTCATTGTCGGCGGCACGGCGGGCGGCGGCTTCGATGTCTACACTCGGGCGATGACGCGGCATATGGGCAAACACATTCCTGGGCATCCGATCTTTATCGTCGAGAACATGACCGGCGCGGCGACGCGGATCGCCGCCAAGTATCTGCACAGCGCGGCCAAGCCGGATGGGCTGACGTTTGGGATTTTCAACGGCTATTTGATCCTGAGCCAGGTGCTCAATCCCAAGGGGTTCGACTTCAACATCCGCGAGTTCGAATGGCTCGGCGTGCCGATCCAAGACAACGTCGCCTGCGTCGTGCGCAAGGAAGCCGGCATCACCAACATCGATCAATGGATGGCATTAAAGACGCCGTTGAAGATGGGCGGTCTTGGACCAGGCAACAGCACCAGCGATGCGGTGCGTATCGTCAAGGCGACATTGAATCTGCCGATTCAACTGGTCGAGGGTTACAAAGGCACTGCTGACCTGCGCTTGGCAGCCGACAGCGGTGAGCTTGGCGGGGCGTGCTGGGCTTGGGAATCGATTCGCGCTACATGGACCAAAGCGCTGCAGACGGGCGACGTGATCCCAATCCTACAGGTGACAGCGAAGAAACAGCTGGATCTGCCCAACGTCCCCCTCGCCCTCGACGTGGCGAAAACTGAAGACGCAAAACAGATCATCCGCGCCGGCGGCATAGCGCCCAGTGCGATCACTCGCGTCTACGTGACCACACCCAAAACACCGAAAGATCGACTCGACATTTTGCGTAAGGCCTTCGCCAACACGCTCAAAGACCCGGAGTTTCTACTCGAAGCTAAAAAAGGCGGACTGGAAGTCAATCCGCTGGACGGCGACGAAGTCAAAAAAGTCGTTGACAGCCTCTTTGCTCTCAATCCGCAGATTGTCGCCAAACTATCGAGCATTCTGACGGTCAAGCAGTGATAAGTCCCGCGAATCGTAAGGGGTAAAGGTTGAAGCGTAAGGCGACCGATCAATGCCTCACCCCTTACCCTTCACCCCTTACGTTTTCTCGTCGTCACTTCAGCGTTTCCCTCAGCTTCGCCACCACCGCCGGCGCTGTCTTGAACATATTTTCGATGGCACTGGCGATCTCTTCACCCGATGCCGGGGCGATTTCCAGGTTGGCCTTGTTGGCGTCGTTCAAAAGATCGGGATCTTTGACCGCTTGGATAAATGCTCTGCGAAGAATTTGCACCCGCTCCTGCGGCGTGTTCGGCGTCAGCGAATAGCCGTAAGTGATCGCACCGGGTTGATGCACGCCGGCTTCGATCAATTGGCGCGCCTCGGGCGTCTTGGCGAAGCCGATCGTCAGCGGCACATTGGGCAATTCGGCGTGGACCTTGGGTGCGCTCTGGAGCATGATAATCGCCTGTCCCGACTCCACCGCTCTGCGCCAAGTTGATTTTACAGACACCCAGGAGAAGCCGCACAGCCCGTCCATTTCGCCCGACTCCACGGCAATGCGCATATCCGCCGTGCCCTTGTAGCCGGTCACCAACCGCATCGGCAGGCCGATCGCTTCCTTCAGAACTTTCGCGACATCGTCAGTCGTCGAGCCGGGCGCGCTGCCGGCGAGCTTGAGCGGGGTTTTCGACGCGAGCCACTGCTCAGCGTTGGGGATGCCGGTGCGCTGATGCAGTACGCAAAGATCATGATTATAACCCGGTGCGCCGACCCACTGCATTTTGCGCGCATCGAAAGTGGTCCCCTGGGCGCCGACCAGTTGGCCGAGAATCTGGTTGCCGTTGAAGGCGCCGATGGTAAGTCCATCGGGTTTCGCAACACGGTAAATATGATTGGCGGCGATCAAGCTGCCCGCCCCCGGCATATTGTCGACGATGATGGACGGATTACCCGGAATATATTTGCCCATGTAGCGCGCCACCGTGCGCGCGAAAGTATCGAAACCGCCGCCGGCCGAGAAGCCGACGATGATGCGGACCACCTTGCCACGATAAAAATCAGCCGATGCGGTGGCGCCATGAGCGGCATGCGTCCCCGTCATGACAGCCGCGAGTGTCAAAGCCGAAACAATATTTCCTCTCATCGAGATTCCTCTTTCCAGCTAAACCGAGAATCGAGCACAAGCTACGCGAAGTGAACGACAGCCGTCAAGCGGCAATTCGCCCGGGGAAACTTGACGAGGCGAAAGCATTGACAAGGCCGTGTTTTCCAACATAATCAGCCGAACTCGGAGGTTTAACAATGCAACCACGCTTGGCCCTATTCTCGCTACTACTCGCGCTGCTAACGCCCCAAGACTTGCTGGCACAAGAATTCTACCGCGGCAAAACCGTCCGCGTCATCGTCGGCGGCAGCGCCGGCGGCGGTTTCGATATCTACACCCGTGCCATGGCCCGCCACATGGCCAAGCATATTCCCGGCAACCCGACGCTGATCGTCGAAAACATGACCGGCGCCGGCACGCTGATCGCGGCCAAATATCTCCACAGCAGCGCCAAGCCCGACGGGCTCAGCTTTGGCATGTTCAACGGCGCGCTGATTCTCGGACGCGTACTCGGCATGAAGGGCATCGATTTCGAAGTCAGAGAGTTGGAGTTTCTCGGCGTACCGGTACAGGACAACACCGTTTGCGCGCTGCGCAAGGAAAGCGGCGTGGCCAACATGGATCAATGGTTGGCCGCCAAGAGTCCGATCAAGCTGGGCGGCTTGAGCCCAGGCAACAGCACCAGCGACGTGGCGCGTATCATTCAAACCGCGCTCAATCTTCCCGTGCAACTCATCGAGGGCTATAAAGGCACCAATGAAATTCGCTTGGCGGCCGACGCCGGCGAACTGCACGGCGCCTGCTGGGCGTGGGAAACTTTGAAAGTAGCCTGGGCAAAAGCGATTCCCGCGGGCGATGTCAATGTGGTCTTGCAAGTCACGGCAAAAAAAATCTCCGAGCTGCCCAACGTGCCGATGGCCCTCGACCTGGCCAAGAGCGATGACGCGCGCCAGCTGCTCAAGGCCGGCGCCATCGACCCGGCAGCGATCGTGCGGATTTACGTGACCACGCCGCACACCCCCAAAGACCGGCTACAGATTTTACGTACGGCCTTCGCCAAGACTCTGGTCGATGCGGAATTTACCGCCGAGGCGAAAAAAGCCAATCTGGACATAAACCCGCTCACCGGCGACGAAGTTAAAACGATCGTCGACGATTTGTTCAAGCTCAGCCCGGCGGTTAAGAGCAAGCTCGCTGCCGTCCTCGCACCCAAGTAAGTTAAATGGAATTGTTATCGAGAGAAAACACCATGTCACAAGTGAACAAAAGATCGTCCACGGGTTTTTACCTCATCGCCTTCGGGTTACTGGCAATGTTTCATCGGGTCATCCCCGCAGCCCAGAGCGCAGAACTCAAGCCCGAGAAAACCAACCTCGAAGTGGCTATCGCTGCTACCGGTCCACTCTACTTACCGCTGCTGCTCGCGGCCGATGCCGGCTACTTCGAGAGGCGCGGTTTGCGCGTCAACCTGACCGTGCTGAGCGCTACCGCATCCGCTCAGGCGCTGCTTTCCGGGGCGGTGGATATTTACCAGGGCGGCACGGCAACGATTCATGCCAATGTCGCCGGCTCGGATGTAATTTACATCGGCGCGGCGGTCGATAAAAGCACGCTGGTCCTGTTCGGTCAGAAGGGCATCACTACGTTGGAAGGGTTGCGCGGCAAAGCGGTGGCAACGACATCGGTGGGCGCCTTCGGCGAGATCGCCATGCGCAAAACCGCCAAAGAAC
>JBGTCC010000792.1:0-3941 GCA_041749055.1 Thermodesulfobacteriota bacterium
TCACCATGATTGCAATCCTTGGATTAGCGAGCCATTCCCGATGAGGAAACCACCGACTGGAGAGCCGTGTGCGGGAGAACCGCATGCACGGTTCGGAGGGCGGGGACGGCGAAAGCCGTCTCCGACCCCTATCAGGCTAATGGGCGCAGACCAAACCTGGATTCCCGCGTGCGCGGGAATGACGGATCAAGGCGACCGCCTATGGAGGAAGTCCCAGCCATTTTCAGATTCTACAGACGAGCGTAATCTCGTGGACACTTCGTGGTGAATATTCCGTTACAGTCATCGCATTCTACGCCGGGCATCGACCAAAAAGCCGCTTTCTTCAAGACTGCGGACGAAGGCCGGGTTGTTGAGTTGGTTGATATCGACTTGGGTGACTTTGGGATTGATGCGCGCGACGATTCTCTGAACAATTTTCCAGGCGGCTGGATCGGGAAACAGATCGATGGTCGCCATTTGCCCCAGCACTTTGTACGAGGCCTCGGCGTCTTCCAACCGCGGAAAGCGAAAACTTTTGCGCAGGATTTCCGTCACATCGGTTTTGGCGCTCGGGTCGTGAATCATCACCACGGCATCGACCAAGCCTTTGAGCAACCTGGTGATAGTGTCGGGATTGTGCGACGGCGAATCGCGCAGGAAGCAGATGGTCGTGCCTTGATAGGGGATCGGCAGTTTGCCGATGTCGGCGAGCACGTTGGCACCGGCGCGTTTGGCGGCTTCGCTGAAGCTGTACGGGATCACCGTAGCGTCGACGCCGCCGGAGCCCAACGCTTGGGTGACCGTCGCGGTGTCGCCGAGGATGCGCATCTTGAGATCGTACTTCTCGGCATCGATGCCGAGGTAATCCAGGGCGATCATCGTCTGCAGCCAAAAGCCGCCGCCGATGCTTTGCACGCCGAAGGTCTTGCCGCGCAGTTCTTCCAGGGTGCGAATCTCTTTGCGCGCGACCAGCTCGCGGGGAATTCTTGCCACGGCGGAGGCGACACACTGGAGGCGCATGCCGCCGGCTGCGGCGCTGAGCGCGTTGGCCGGCGAACCGTAGTTGTATTGCACCTGGCCCGACGCCAGGGTCGACATGCTGAGCGAGCCGTTGCGCAGCTGCACCATGCGGACGTCTAATCCATATTTCCGGAAGGTGCCGCGCTCGACGCCGACCCACATGGGGCCGGCGGTTTCATTTTGGCCGGCATAGGCGACCAGGATCGGCGCCAGTGGATGCACCTGTGCCTTGGTGATTGACGCCGTAACCAGGATAAATACGTTGAGCGCCCACGCGATTTGCCGGCTATGACGAATGATCAATACATCCAGAGTTGGGCCAGTGGATCAGCCGCGCAACTACTGCCAGAGCCGTTTGAAGAATCCCGCTTTTTCCAGCTCGTCGACGTAGCGATTTTCATAATAGGCGGTGAGCGGAGTTTTCTGCGCGGCGGCGCCGTCGATCAGCTTCAACCCCACCAGTTGGTCGGCCAGGTCCTTAAAAACTTCTGGCGGCACGCGCGCATCTTTGGCGAATGCATCGATGCCGGCTTGGTAACTTTCCTCGAGCATGTTTGGCCGGGTGATCTTGGTGAACTTGCCAAGTACTTTGATCGCGAAGGATTTGTCATCGTGGATTTTCTTGAGGCCGTCATAGACGGCGCTGATGAATCGTTTGACCAGGTCGCCGTTCTTTTCGGCAAAACCGCGTCGCGCGACGATGCCTTGTTCGATGAAGCGAATGTTCATGTCGCGAATCTGCTTGATGCTGATCAGCTCGCGAAAGCCTTTCTCGCGCAAGACCACGCTTTGCGGCGCCGGGATCATCGCGCCGGCGATGGCGTTGGTGCTAAGCGCGGTCATCGACTCTGGATAGCCGCCGGTCTGGACGATCACGGCGTCGGCGACGTTGGAGCGGTCGAGGATCGCCTTGGCCGTGAAATGCGACACCGAGCCAAAGCGGGTGACGCCAACCCGTTTGCCGGACAATTGGCTGATTTGTGTAATGCTCGGCTGGACGTAGAGCGGCACGCTGAATGATTTCACCAGCGCCGCGACCTGGATGACATCGCCGCCTTTGAGCACGTTGGAAATAACCGCCGGTCCCGCCATGCCGGCCAAATCGGCCTCGCCGGCGAGCATCGACTGGACGATCAGGGAGGACGCGCCGGCAAATATCGGGTCCACCGACAACCCATGCTTTTCGAAAAGCTTTGCTTCATAGGCCACCAGAAACGGCAGACTATGGTAGGAAATCGGCGAGTAGGGAAATTTGATTTTGTCGAGGGCGGCGGTGGGTTGCGGGGAGCCAATCAGCGCCGACAGAACGAGCAAGCTGGAAATTAATAGCCGTGGAATTGTTTGCATGTGGCTCTTCCTTGGGTCGAGGCGTTCGATCCTTCTAGATTTTGTAATATCGCCGCGCGTTTTCGCCCAGGATCGCGGTTTTGTGTTCGTCCTTTAGATCCTTGCGCACTTGGATCTCGTCGATCTCTTCCAAGCAATTGTCCAACGAGATTTCGTGGGGGAAGTCCGAGGCGAACATGAACGGCGCCGGGCCGACGCGCTCGATGGCGTAGGCGAGGGCATTCTCGTTGCCTTCGCAGCTGCAAAAGAGCTTGCCACTGGTGAAATAGTCCACCGGTTTTCGTTTGATCTTCAAACCGCCGTACTCTTGTTCCCGTGATAGGCGGTCGAGGACCATGGGGATCCAGCAAGTGCCGCCTTCCAAGAAGCCGACGCGCAACGTCGGAAACTCATCAAACACACCGTCGACGATCATGCCGGTGGCGGCGATGGCGAGGGGCACCGGCATGCCGAGGGCGCGGGTGGCGGGGAACACGGTGTAGGTGTTAAAACCCAAATCGCCATAGCAGCCGCCGTGCACGGCCAGCGCGCAGTCGAGCTTGGCCGCTTCTTCGTATACCGGCCAGAAATGTTGCGCGCTCAGATGCGGGTTCAAACCGTTGGACGGCAGCATGGCGCCGACCATGCCTAGCTCTTGCACCGCCCGGCGCAGTTCCGTCACCGCTGCGGGAACATCCTGGAGTGGGATCAGGGCGATGCCTTTGAGGCGCGAATTGAATTTTAAATACTTCGCGCACAGCCAGTTGTTATACGCTTTTGCGTAGGCGATCGCCCAAGGTGAGAAAGCCACTTGCCCGTAGGCGAGCCCTTCGGTGGGGAAGAGCGCGCTGAATTCGAGCCCCATCTTGTCGAGAAACTGCACCCACTTCTCCGGCCCGACGCTGGGATCGAAGGTGCCGGGCTTGCGCTCTTCCAGCCGCGGCGTGTGAAAGCGGTCGAGGCTCGGCAGTATCCGCCGCGGATTCATATGGCCGGTGGTTTTGAAAGGCTCGCCGACTAATCGAATGATTTCGTCGGTATTTTCCATCACATGACCATCGCAATCGACAAATTGGTTCGCCATGGTTTTTCCTCCGATCGTTACTCTATCTTGAATAGTGGGGGCGATGGCCCGCTGTCAAATGGAATTTCTAACGCTGGACTCTCGATCTCAGACTTGTCATGAACACCGTTCTTGGTTTATTGCTACAACCAAGGAGTTGGATTCATGCCCTACGCTAAAGCCAAAGACGGAGTCGAGATTTACTACGAGGCGACCGGCAGGGGGATGCCGTTCTTGTTCTTGAGTGAAACCGCCTGCGACGGCGCGGTGTGGAATCTCTATCAGACCCCAGAGTTTTCCCGCGATCACATCGTGGTCACCCTCGACTATCGCGGTACCGGCTTGTCGGGAAAACCTTCGGCAAAATACAGCACGGACATGTTCGCGGCCGACGCCGCAGCGGTGCTCGACCATCTCGGTCTTGACGGCGCGATTGTCTGCGGTCACTCGATGGGCGGAAGAGTGGCGCAATTATTGGCGCTCGATCATCCGCGTAAAGTGAGCAAGCTAATTCTTGCCTCCAGCGGCGCGGCCCATCCGGGCGACCGCG
>JBGTCC010000793.1:0-4888 GCA_041749055.1 Thermodesulfobacteriota bacterium
AAAACTTTCGCATCCAAACGAATCGCGATAAGCTTCCTTGGCTCGTCACCCATCGTCGGCCTACCGACCCTCCGCATGGATGAAAGTTGCCGGTCGGACAGTTCGGCAATATCGGCAAAAACAATCTTTTTTGACTTTGTAACTCTTTCGTTCTTTTCGGCTCGAGCGCCGCGCGCTGATGATCCGCGTCGTTTATTCAACATTCTTACACCTTACCGTATACGCTATGAGCAGCACGGCGATTAGGAGAAATATCCCAGCCAAGACGAACGCAAATTGATCCCCAACCCGCCCCTCAAATAGCCGGTGATCATCGGCGCAGGAATGACTACGAGCTGGGTGATCAGCGAGGTCAGCCCCTAGGTGGCTGCCTGGACATTGGAGCCGGCGACGTCCGTGACCGCGGCGGTGAAAATATAATCGGCGCGGCCGGCGCAGTCCTGTTCATTTGTTCTTCGTCTGTTGATCTTTGTCGAGCAGCCCTGCGAGCGCAAGAATGACCACCGTGAAAACCGTGCTAAGCAACGCGACCCCGAGGCTTCCCAATCCGACTGCGACGCCTATGGCGGCGGTCATCCATATGCCGGCCGCCGTGGTCAGGCCCTGGATTTCGCGCTCCTGGTCGAGCTTGAGAATGGCGCCGGCGCCGAGAAAGCCGATGCCGGTGACAATGCCCTGGACAACCCGCGAGACGCTATCAGATGACATTCCGACTCCGGAGCACGCGAGGACGATCACCGCCGTGCCCAGACTCACCAGCATATGCGTGCGCACCCCTGCAGGTTTTCTGGCCTTCTCTCGTTGCATCCCGACAACCGCTCCCAGGACGCTAGCGGCAATCATTCGAATAAGCACATGCACCAGCTGCCTCGCGTCAGGCAGGCCGGAAGTCAACTCCTCCCAGATTACATCCATGTGTTTCCTCTCAACTCACCGATCTAACTTAAACGGTATCAAAACCGATCGCACCGACAAGCGGACACGCTTAGATCCATTTTCACCGAACCGCTTCGCATTTGAACTGCGCGGAGTATCTCTTCCGCTGCATCAGCCGCTCGGTCTGGAATGGTTCGGAAACACCGGGTGGCAGGCATTGGGCCTGAGTATTAACTATTTAGCCAACATTTGTTCGAGTTTCTTTCTTGGTACGCTCAACTCGATGGTTCGAGTGCCAAGCATAGGGCGTCGGTATCAAGCCTGATATTTCGACATTTCGAATTTCCTCGTTTCACCATGCGGTCAACGTGAGAGCTCGGTCCCGTTGTTTCAGTTTGAACGAATTATTCGGGATGACCCACCGAGCCCGGCAGTAGGCCTAGCGAGTATCGACAGATCGGTCGAGTTAAGAGGTGCGCGGGTCGGACCATCATAAGCTGGCGCAACTTCAGCAATTCTCTCCCATGGGAGCCTGTTTTCTAAACTTAGAGCCTCATTTTCGATGTCAAATTTCACTCTGTGAGCTTAACGGATTGTCCAAGCCAGAGGTTTCATCTACTGCGCAAAACGCACGTTGCTGTGCTTTGATTCCTAGCTCGCCTTTTTTGGACTTGTCGATTTGGACTTGTAACGGCCCCGCGACCTGCAGTAGACTCTGAGCATCGGTTGGCTTTATCGTCACGTTCCCCGCTGTTTTCTGCACTATGATAACCGTTCATGCCGACGTGGTTGGGAGCCTGCTCAGACCGCCGGAACTGATCGAGGCACGGATCCGGTTAGCGGCTGGCGAGATCGATGCTTCACGCTTCAGGGAGATTGAGGATCGTGCCGTCTGTGACGCGATCGCGATGCAAGAGGCAGCAGGGCTCGAAGTCGTGACCGACGGCGAGATGCGCCGGCAGTCCTTTCAGAGCCAAATGACCGCTGCAGTCGAGGGCTTCGGTGAATTCAGTATGGACGCTTTTCTTTGGGGCGAGTGGCACAATGCCCAAGGAACCCTCCGCAAAGCCCGCCCGCAAAACCTCGGGGCAACTGGCAAACTCGTCCGAAAGCGCTGGTTATGCGCTGATGAGTTTACCTATCTGAAGAACAAAACCAGCCGCGTTGCTAAAATTACGCTGCCGAGCCCAGGCCTTTGGGCAAATTTCTGGTCTCGCGAATACTCCAGTGCCGCGTACCCGACTCTGGATAGTTTCCTCGCCGACATCGTTCAGCTCTTGCGCGAAGAGGTTCAGGAGTTGGTGCGCTTGGGTGCTGCTTACATCCAAATCGATGCGCCCCACTACGGGCTGATGCTCGACGCCAAGACACGGCGTTTCTACGAAGAGCAAGGGTGGAGTCTGGACCAGTGGTTGACGCGCGGCATCGAACTGGACAATGCGATCATCGCTGGATTTCCAGGTGTCGCTTTCGCGCTCCATCTCTGACGCGGCAATCAGGGCGGCCGGTGGCTCGCCGAGGGAGGTTACCAATCTATCAGTCGTGGGCTCTTCCAGCGGCTGAAGGTGCAGCGACTCTTGCTCGAGTATGACGATGATCGCGCGGGCACGTTCGAGGCGCTCAAGGACATACCCGAAGACAAATTCATCGTGCTCGGCTTGATAACCACCAAAAGCGGCCAGCTTGAGCGCATGGATGACTTACGCCGGCGCGTCACGACGGCTAGCAAGTATTTTCCACTCGCGCAACTAGGCGTCAGCACCCAGTGTGGTTTTGCTTCGTCTGTTCTCGGTAACCCGATCTCACCTGAAGAACAGAAGCAAAAGCTCGAACTGGTCGTCGGGACTGCGCGTGAGATTTGGCGATAAGGGACCGGCTTCATCGCTCACGGTTGAGATTTTGCGTGAGTATTTCTTGTTGCAGTCACGGCGCCTCCTCGGTTATGTTCCACATGCTTTGCGGATTCAGCTGTGGAGTTGAGTTCCTTTTTACATCGTTGGAAGGAGAATCACATGGCAGATTTATTCCGGTTATCGGCGAGTGAAGCCGCGGCAAGCATTCGCGAAGGCAAGCTCACGTCCGAAGCCCTGGTGCGCTCCTGTCTCGAGCGGATCCATTCACGGGAATCACAAGTCAAAGCATGGGTCCATTTGGACGACGATTTTGCCCTGGCGCAGGCGCGGGAATGCGACCGGAGCGCGAGCGGCGGTCCGCTTCACGGAGTACCATTCGCCGCCAAGGACATTATGGACACGGCCGACTTGCCAACGGAGTACGGATCTCCCATCTATAAAGGCAACCGTCCTATGGCGGACGCGGCGTGCGTGGCGCTGAGCCGCGCTGCCGGCGGCGTGCTTTTGGGCAAGACAGTGACCACCGAGTTTGCCAGTCGATCTCCATTGGGAAACACGACCAATCCGCACAATCCCGCGCATACGCCCGGCGGTTCCTCCAGCGGCTCCGCCGCCGCGGTCGGCGATTTTATGGTGCCGCTGGCCTTTGGCACCCAGACGGTCGGATCGGTGATCCGTCCAGCGGCGTTCTGCGGCTGTGTCGGCTACAAACCGAGCTACGGCGAAGTGAGCACCCAGGGCGTGAAGCAGAATACCGCGTCCTTCGACACCGTGGGGCTTTTCGCTCGCGCGGTTGAGGACCTCGCGCTGTTTCGAGCCGCGCTTACAGGTTTCGCCGCGAAACCTCTGGCCGCCATTCCAATCAACCGGCTCAAGATCGGCTTTTGCCGCACCATGTTCTGGGACCGCGCGGAGGAGTACACGAAAAATTTACTCCAGGAGACGGCAAGCGCGCTGGCGAAGGCCGGAGCGAAGGTCTGCGATTTCGATCTCGGAAAGCCGTTTGAACACTTCGAGGCCATCGGCCGGCGCATCAATGATTACGAGTTCTGCCGCGCCCTCACTTGGGAACGGCATCATCATTGGAATCTTTTGAGCGAGTTCCAGCGCGACAAACTGGCCGCATGGCTCAATGTCTCCTACGAACAATACCGAGAGGCCGAAGCCGTGCTGGCTCAGTGCCGCGGACATCTCGCCGACGCCATGAAGGATATCGACCTGCTGCTCACGCCAAGTGCTCTCGGAGAGGCTCCGGCGGGACTGGCCAGTACGGGCGACACCTCGTTCAATATCCTGTCGACCTGGACTTACACTCCTTGCGTCACGCTGCCCGTGTTTACCGGACCGTCCGGTCTTCCGGTCGGCATCCAGCTGATCGGTCACCGAAACCAGGATCACCGTCTGTTGGAAGGGGCCCGGGAGGTGTACCGGATGTTCTCGAAATCGACGTGACCTTCACGCGCAGGGAGCAAGAGTTCACGTTGCCGCTATTTAAAAGCACTGAGGCCGCGCTCAACTCCGGCAGCTGGAGAAATGTCAAATAAAGATTCGACCATATCACCCTCCATGCGCTAAATCGCGGCTAGCTCAATGCGACCCTGGTATTTTAAGCTCTCCCTTTTCAGTCGCACCCACCACGGGGGCCTTCGATCGTGGACGCTATCGATGTAACCGAATAAGGTTTAGGCGCAGCCCCTGAAGGTGCCCATGCACAATCATTTAAAGATACTGGTCACGATAGCGGTTGGCTGCGCGCCCGCATTGCTGTGGTTCGGTGCCTGCGGCGTCGCGTCGGAATTCACCGCCGGCGCCGCCAATACCGCGACCCAGCCTTCCCCGATACCCGAACCCGGGAGCTCGTTCAGGGACTGTCCGGGTTGCCCGGATCTGGTGTCGATTCCGGGTGGACGGTTCGTCATGGGCGCGGCGCCGGGAGAAGAAGATCGCGAACAATTGGCCGAACCGTTTCGCCATCGCAGCCAGCCGCAGCGTGAGGTGACCGTGCGCAGTTTCGCTGCCGGCAAGTATGAGATCACACGAGGCCAGTACCGAGTGTTCGCCGAGGCAACCAAGCGCGGCAGCGACGGATGTTTTGTCTGGACTGGCAATGATTTCGCGATAGACAACATGAAGAGCTGGCGCAATACCGGCTTTAGCCA